>CAJOOU010000105.1 GCA_905236735.1 uncultured Eubacterium sp.
GGTATCTATAATGTATCCCGTATCCTCGTATATCGATTTGATAGTCTGAGCTGTCTCATCCTCCGAGCACCAGTTACCGTAAAAATCCATAAGCTTATCCTTCATTGCATCGCTTATCTCGTATCTTCCTTCTTCGGCAAGATTTTTCATAAGGGCAGAACTTTTCTCTGCATCCTCTCCTGCTATACGATAGATAAGTCTTTCGAGATTGCTCGAAATAAGTATATCCATTGAAGGAGAACTTGTCAGTTTAAACTCTCTGTTTTTATCATATATTCCCGTAGAAAAGAAATCAAAAAGTACCTTGTTTTCATTTGAAGCACAGATGAGTTTGTTTACGGGCAGTCCCATATTCTTTGCATAGTAAGCCGCAAGAATATTGCCGAAATTGCCTGTCGGGACAACAATATTAATCTTCTCTCCGCTCTTAATCTCCTCGTTTTTAAGGAGTTTGGCATAAGAGTAAACATAGTATACAATCTGCGGAACAAGTCTGCCTATATTGATTGAATTGGCAGATGAAAACTGATATCCCTTTGCCTCAAGTTCCTTTGCAAGATTCTCATCGGTAAACATTTTTTTGACACCTGTCTGCGCCTCATCAAAATTACCGCCGATTCCTACCACATGGGTATTATCACCCTTCTGGGTTACCATCTGCTTCTCCTGTATAGGAGAAACTCCTCCCTTCGGGTAAAATACTATTATCTTTGTACCTTCCACATCAGCAAATCCGGCAAGTGCAGCCTTTCCTGTATCTCCGGATGTAGCCGTAAGGATTACTATATCATTTTTAACATTGTTTTTTCTTGCGGATGTAATCATAAGATGCGGAAGAATTGAAAGAGCCATATCCTTAAACGCTATTGTTGCACCATGGAAAAGTTCAAGGAAATACGCTCCGTCCGCCTTTGTAAGCGGAGCAATTTCTTCTGTATCGAATTTTATATCATAGGCTCTGTCTATGCAGCCTTTGAGCTCTTCTTCTGTAAAATCATCAAGGAAAAGCTTCATAACCTCATAAGCAGTCTCCTGATAAGTCATATCGGCAAGTTTATCAAGTGAAACAGCAAGCTTTGGAATCCCTGTCGGTACAAAAAGACCGCCGCCAGAGCTCAGACCTTTTAATATAGCCTCCGATGCTGTAACTTTTTCATTTGCATTTCTCGTACTTACATACATTAAACTCACAATAATTCTCCTTTATAAAACGCATTTAAACGACTATTATAGTATACTTTTATGCTGTCTGCTTGTCAAACCCCTGCCTCTCATTTATAATATTCCCGTGAGGAGTTTTGTATGAAAAAAGGTGTCTTTACGGCTACAAAAAAAGACGGAAGTCTTTATTACCGCTCAAATATAGTTTTCAAAAACAAGCATATAAGTCTCGGCAGTTATGACAGCGAAGATAAAGCACACAGCGCCTATCTTACCGCTTATGATATACTCTCCGGCTCTGATTTTACCTTTGATGATGCCTTTACCATTAAATGTGCTTTATCATTCCAAAAGCTTGTATCTCTTTTTAATTTCCGCGATAACGGAATGTATATCAAAACTCCGATATATCTTCGCGGCAGCTATTTCAGTTATTATCTCGATGAGGGATGTGAACTCAAATTCGATATTGATGATTTGTTTTATTATTCAAGTCATACCATAATGCGCCGCGGCGGACAGCTTTTCGTAAATGATTACGGAATGCGCGTAACTGTGCTGTCCAGATTCGGTCTAAAGCCGTATTCCGTTGAAGGAAGGGATTATACCTTCAATAACGGCGACAGCCTTGACCTCAGATATTCAAATATATCGATTAAAAACTTCTATCACGGTGTGATTATGCAAAATACTCCCAAGGGCGAAATGTACCGTTCAAGAATACATATAAACGGCTACATTAAACTCGGTGTATTTGAAACTCCCGAAGAAGCCGCCATAGCCTACAACAAAGCCGTAGACTTTTTAAAAGAACACGGAAGGGGCAGAAACTATCCCACAAACTATATTCTGGAAATGTCCCCAAAGGTCTATGCGGAAATATATACCCGCATAAACCTTCCGGAACTTATACTCTTAAAATCCTAAAGTTCTTTATTTCTTGCAAAGAAATCCTTTGTCTCCGCTACTATTACTCCGCTTAAGGCAAGCAGGGCAATAAGGTTGGGGAGGGCCATAAGTGCATTGAAAATATCGGCTATAACCCATACCTCGGATACGGTGAAATAAGGTCCGATAAATACCGCAATAATATAAAGCCATCTGTATCCTTTAACCACTTTATCATTTCTTCCGCTGAGATATTCAAGGCATCTTTCACTGTAATAATCCCATCCGAGAATAGTTGTAAATGCGAAGAATATAAGGCAGATCATAAGTACAAACGCACAGAATGTATTATTAAACGGAAGTCCATCCTGAAATGCTTTCGTAGTAACAGCTACACCTTCAAGTCCCATGTCCCAGGCACCTGTAATAACAATGGAAAGTCCGGTCATTGTACAAATAACGATTGTATCTATAAATGTTCCTGTCATTGAAACAAGCCCCTGTCGTACAGGCTCGTTTGTCTGAGCTGCCGCTGCGGCTATAGGTGCCGAACCAAGTCCTGCCTCGTTTGAGAATATACCTCTCGCTATACCCTTTTGCATGGCAAGTATAATCGCACCAAGCGCACCACCGGCTGCTGCTCTTAAACCGAATGCTCCCTGCAGAATTTCAACAACAGCTGCAGGTATTGCAGTTACATTGCAGATAAGAAGAACAAGGCAGAAAACCACATAAATCACAGCCATAAACGGAACAACCACCTGTGATACACTGGCAATTCTCTTTAATCCTCCGATAACAACAAGACCTACAAATACAGCAAGAACAATACCGGCTATAACAACGGCTATAGAATAATCTCTTCCCAGAAACGAAAGCGTATTTGCACCGTCCGGATCAAAAAAATTTCCGACAGCACTTGTGATACCGTTTACCTGGGTAAATGTACCTATGCCCATAAGACCTACACAAACTCCGAAGAATGCAAAAATCTTGCCAAGCCATCTCCAGTTTTTGCCCATACCATTTTCAATATAATAAAACGGTCCTCCGAGAACATGACCGCCGTCATCAATTGTACGGTATTTAACGGCCAGAAGTCCTTCCGAATACTTTGTTGCCATACCGAAAAGCGCAGCTACCTCCATCCAGAAAAGAGCTCCGGGACCACCGGCTACTATAGCTGTTGCAACACCTACGATGTTACCTGTACCGATTGTCGCAGAAAGCGCCGTACAAAGTGCACCGAACGATGTTACTTCACCTTCTCCGTTTTCTTCATTTTTCACCATGAATTTAAGGGCTTTTCCGAGGTGTCTTATTTGCAGAAAACCGACCCTCGCAGTAAGATATATTCCTGTTACAAGAATAAGAAATATAAGCACCGGTCCCCACACAAAGTCATCGATGCTGCCAAGAATTGTGTCAAACATTTTTCTCTTCCTCCTAGGTTTTTAATCTGATACCCTCTTTTTTTATATCCATAAACCGTCCATAAGAAAGCATGTTGCTTGCAACATGCTCGCGCCGAGCGCGGTTGCTGAAGGCAACATATTCCTATCGCGCGAGTGCGCATCTATAGCGGAGCGCTTTTTGTGATATAGGAATTTCGTAGAAATTTCCTATATCATAAAAAAAGAGAGCTGATAATCAGCCCTCCAGAGTAGACATATGTCTCTGTCCTTTTGCCTGAGAGATAGGCCCTTTTAAAAGGGATTACACCTTCGGCGCTTGAACTAACAGTTACAAGACTCTCCAGAGTATATCTGTTTTTAACACATTGATAACTATATAACATAGTTTAAAATAAATCAATACCCAAAATTATCAGTGCTTAATTTAAGCACTGATAATTTTGCCTTCCAAAGCACATGCAGCAGCAGTCTTTGGAGAGGCAAGATATATTTCAACCTTTGATGTACCCATTCTTCCAAGGAAATTCCTGTTGTTTGTAGCTACAACCCTCTCCCCGTCGGTAAGTATACCGCCCGCTCTGCCGCAGCATAGTCCGCAGCCGGGATGGGTAATTATTGCACCGGCTGTAGAAAGAATATCTATTGTACCGTTTTCAAGTGCCTCTTTGTATATCTTTACACTCGCAGGCGTAACAATAAGTTTTACAAAAGGAGCAACCTGCTTTCCTTTAAGTATTTCTGCCGCTGCCATCAGATCCTCGAGTCTTCCGTTTGTGCACGAACCTATAAATACCTGATCTATCTCAGTACCGCTAAGCTCTGATACCGGGCGAATTTTATCCACCTGTGACGGACATGCCATAACAGGTACAATATCTTCTGCATTATACACAATCTCTCTTGCATA
>CAJOOU010000106.1 GCA_905236735.1 uncultured Eubacterium sp.
ACATTTGCTCCGTCAAGAGTACCTAAGGTAAGGGCTCCGTTAAGCATAAACTTCATATTACCGGTACCTGAGGCCTCTTTTGATGCGAGAGATATCTGCTCCGATAAATCACAGGCGGGTATCATTTTTTCGGCTGCCGTAACATTATAGTTTTCAACAAAGACTATCTGCAGCCATTTGGATGCAAGAGGATCTTTTTCAACCACATCCTTTAGGGTTATAAGAGCGTGGATTATATCCTTTGCTATAGTATAGGCAGGAGCGGCTTTGGCACCGAAAATACAACAGATTGGCACCGGTGGTCTGTAGTTGTCCGTTATTATTCTCTGATAGAGATGTATCAGATACAATAAATTCAGCTGCTGTCTTTTATATTCATGCAGTCTTTTTGACTGAATACAGAAGATGGCATTAGGGTTGACATAAATATGCTGTTTCAGATTAAGCCATTTTATAAGATTTTGCTTGTTCTGCTTTTTTATATTATAAAATGACTTTAGGACATTCATATCTCTTTCAAAATACAAAAGCCTCGATAAATCATTTGCGTTTTTCTTAAAGTCACTTCCAATCAGGTTTTCTATCTCTGCTGTTAGAAGAGGATTGCATTCTATCAGCCAGCGGCGGAAGGTGATACCGTTAGTTTTGTTGTTAAACTTATAGGGATAGATGTTGTAAAAATTATTAAGTTCTGTATTTTTCAGTATCTGGCTGTGCAAAGCCGCAACTCCGTTTATGGAATGGGTAAAATGAATATCCATATGAGCCATATGTACCGTATTTGTATTGTCGATAATATAGGTTGATTCATCATCAATCTTGCTTCTGACATTTTCATCAAGCTTTTTAATTACAGGTACTATAGGGGCAGCTATCTCTTCGAGATAACTCATTGGCCATTTTTCCAATGCTTCTGATAAAATGGTATGATTTGTAAATCCGCAAACATCTGTAACTATGGAAATGGCGTTTTCAAATGCTATACCTCTTTTCTCGAGCAGTCTGATAAGTTCGGGAATAACCATACTCGGATGGGTATCATTAATCTGAACTGCTACATATTCCGCCAGGTCATATAAATTTGACCCTCTCTTTACTGCATTTTCCAGAATATACTGAGCACCTGCGGAAACCATGAAATACTGCTGATATATACGCAGTTTTCGGCCTTCTTCATCAGAATCGTCCGGATATAAAAACAGTGTCAGGTTTTTGGATATATCTTTTTTGTCAAAAGATATACCTTTCTTTACGATGGACTCATCAATGCTGTCTATATCAAAAAGCCTTAAAGTATTTGTTCTTCCTTCATATCCTGTTACATAGAGTTCATACATCCTTGCCTTATATGATTTTCCGGCAAGTTCTACATCATAGCAGACATCGGTCGGATGAGCCCAGGAATTGTCTGTCAGCCATTCGTCTTTGGTTTCATACTGTTTACCATCTTTAAATTCCTGACGGAAAAGACCGTAGTGGTAACGAAGACCTATACCGTCACCCTGCAGATTAAGTGAGGCAAGTGAGTCCAGAAAACATGAAGCAAGTCTGCCAAGTCCTCCATTTCCGAGACTTGGCTCGTTTTCAAACTCTTCAAGTTCAGAAAGATTTTTGCCGTTTGCCTTAAGTATTGTCTTTACCGTGTCATACAGACCGAGATTTATCAGATTATTTGAAAGCAGTTTACCTATAAGAAACTCGGCCGAAAAATAATAAAGGATTTTTTTTCGGTTAAGAGCTGTTTTTTCACCGGCAGCTTCATTTATGAGATTAAAAAGAGAACTATAGAGCTCTGAAACCGAAGCTTCGGAAATATCTTTTCCCAGATATTCTTTTAGTTTTGTTTCCGCTTTTTCCCTGCTGTACATATTTTACCTCCTGATTTCCATATTTTACACTGGGGAAATTTAAGTATAGTCTTAAATATATAATCAATAAGCAAAAAAGTCAAATATTGTGAAAAAAATGTAATCGTTTCACTTGATTTTGTTTTTATAAAAAGTTATAGTAGAAAATGTAGATATAATGTGATTACCCGGTAATAAAATCGTTTCCAAATTTTTATTCCGGGAAAGGAGGAGGAATCTTTTATGAAAAAAAGAGTATTATCTTTGGTATTGGCTGCGGCTATGACTGCAGCGCTTGTAGCAGGTTGCGGCTCGTCTTCATCGGGCGATTCTGCATCCGGAACAGCTTCGGATGATTCAGCTGTGTCGGCAGAAGGCGGCAGCGTG
>CAJOOU010000107.1 GCA_905236735.1 uncultured Eubacterium sp.
GAATCAGAAAAGTTCCTATGGAGGAGGCGCTTAAGAATGTTGAATAGATATAAAAAAATTTTATTTGTAACCCTTGTAATACTTTCCACGCTTTCACTTCTGACATCGTGCAAAAGTAAAGAAACAGGCGAAAGTGCAGATGCCTCGGGTGATGAAGTAGTAGTTTTGGAGGGAGAATATGAGCCCGGTAAAGATGCGATAGAGGATTATAATAAATCAGAGACGGTTACCGCCTCGGGAGATGCTACAGGCAGCGTAAAAAAGATTACGGTAGAAACCGTGCTCTCGGGTTTTGACGAGTCGTCCGGTGACTATATCGAGGATAAAACCCTTCTTTATGATATTAAAAATAAAGAGGGGGCGGAAGAGTTTCTGCTTGATAAGTCCGGAGCGCTATACTGGCAGAATCTGGGAGATAAAATTACCTATGAGGGAAAAGGAAGCGAAAATCTGCCGGTAGAAGTAAAGGTCAGCTATTATCTTAACGGAGTGGAAAAGACTCCCGAGGAAATGGCAGGGGCAAGCGGCAGCATCAAAATAAGATATGATTTTGAGAATGTTTACGGGGAAAAATATATTCCTTTTGCATGTGTGCCGGTTGTGATGCTTGATGATGATGTGTTTGAAAACATAGAAATCACCGGAGGAAAGCTTGTGTCATTTGCCGGAAACGATATGGCGGTAGGCATGTGTGTGCCGGGACTCGGGGAGTATCTGTCTCTCGGAGAATATGATTCTTTGAAGGATGAGGATATATCGTTTGACGACTATATGGAGATAACGGCAGATACAGAGGAGTTTAAACTGGATTTTTCGGCGGTGATAGTAAAAAACTCGCTGACGGATGAAATAGCAAGCGAGGATATTGAGGATGTGGAAGAAATCGGAGAATCGCTTAAAGACCTTGGCGATGCCGGGGATAAACTGGCGGATTCGGCCGTAAAGCTTGCGAGCGGCTCTGATAAGTTTAAATCGTCGCTTAAAAGCTATGTGGATGGTGTATCAGCCCTTGCTGACGGTATAGGTGCCCTGGATGATTCTCTTTCTGCTGTGGATGTATCTGAGATAAAAAAACAGTTGTCGGAGGCTATGGCAAAGGAAGCGGAGGAATATGCTGCGGCAGGAATAGAATATGATGCATCCCAAAGCAGCTATGCGGCTTTATATGCCCTTGCTAAGTCAATGGAGCAGGTAAAGACAGCGATAGGAAAGCTTGACACTGCGGCAGGGGAGCTTAAGAGCGGCGGAGATGCACTTTACAGCGGTTATACATCTTTTGACAGCGGAATAGAAAAGTTCGAATCAGCCATAAAAAAACTGAATGATGAAGGCCTCAAGGAAATGTCAGATACAGGAGAAGATATTTCTTCCATACTGAAAAAAATAAGAAGGCTCAAAAAATATGATAAGTCCTATGATAATTACGGAGGCTCGACCGCTAAAGCGCAGTGTGATGTGACTTTTATAATAGAACTTGACGGGATTTGACAAAGAGGCAAGAAGAGGATAAACTTTTTACATATTTGTAAAAAAGGGAGACGAGAAATATGAATGAAACGATAAATCCCCTTCTTTTGGAATATCTGGATCTTAAATATTTCAAAGACAGGGCTGAATGGGTCAGAAAGCACAGAGAGGAATTGGATGAAAGACTCCTCAGTGATATGGCGATGGCAAATGACATAGTAATTGAGGAAAACCCGATTTTCGACAAATGTGAACAGCTTTTAAAATGCCTTGATATGCAGGCAAAATACGAGACGGACAGATTCAGATAAACACAAAATTTCGGCAAATATTCTCCATGAAAAAATAAGGGTGGTATTTGCCGATTTCTTATGCTATAATAATAAAACGCTGTGAAAAAATCAGTACAGGAGGATTATACAATAAAATGAGTGTACAGATCGAGAAAAAAGAACATAATATGGCGATTCTCACTATAGAAGTAGCGCCGGAGCGCCTTAATGAGGCAATGATGCATTCTTATAATAAGCAGAAGAAGCAGATTAATATTCCCGGATTCAGAAAAGGTAAAGTACCTTATGCAATGGTAGAAAAGATGTACGGTCCGGGTGTATTCTATGATGACGCCGCAAATGAGCTTATCAACACAGAATACCCTGTTGCTGCTGATGAATGCGGTGAAGAAATCGTGTCAATGCCTGTTATTGATATTGTTCAAATCGAGAAGGGTAAACCATTCATTTTTACTGCAGAGGTAGCTTTAAAGCCGGAAGTTAAACTTGGCAAATACAACGGAGTTACCGTAACCAGAATAGATATTAATGTAACGGATGAGGATGTTGCCGAAGCTCTTGAGACAGAGAGAAACAATAATTCAAGACTTGTTACCGTTGAAGGCAGAGCAGCTGAAGACGGAGATACAGTCATCCTTGATTTTGACGGATATGTTGACGGAGAGCAGTTCGAAGGCGGAAAAGCTGAAGGATATACTCTTGTACTTGGAAGCGGCAGCTTTATACCGGGATTTGAAGACCAGCTCATCGGTCACAAGACAGAAGAGGACATTGATGTAAATGTTACCTTCCCGAAGGATTATCAGCAGAAGGAGCTTGCAGGCAAGGATGCACTCTTTAAGTGTGTACTTCATGAGATTAAGGTTAAGGAGCTTCCGGAACTTGATGATGAGTTCGCTCAGGATGTATCGGAATTCGATACTCTTGAAGAATACAAGAACAAGCTTCGCGAAGACCTTGTAAAGAGAAAAGAAGAAGATGCCAGATATACCAAACAGGATGAGGCTCTTAAGAAGATTATAGACAAGTCTGAGATGGATATTCCTGAGGCCATGATTAAGTCACAGGTGGACAATCTCCTCGGAGATATGGCTAACAACCTTGCACAGCAGGGTATTTCGATGGATATGTATTATCAGATTACAAATACCACAGAAGAGGATATGAGAGAGCAGTACAGAGAGCATGCACTTTCACAGATACAGAATACTCTTGTACTTGAGGCTGTGGCAAAAGAAGAAAACATCGAAGTAACCGATGAAGAAGTAAACGAAGAACTTAGAAACATGGCTAAGCAGTACGGCATGGATGAGAAGACTCTTCTTGATATTGCCAAGGACGAGGATAAAGAATCCCTTCGTCGCGACAAGATGATTCAGAAAGCAGCTGACTTCATCGTTGACAATGTTAAGGAAAGAGCTAAGCCAAAGAGCAAAAAAGAAAAAGAAGCCGAGGCTAAGGCCGAATAATAAATGACTTAAGGAGAGGTAGTAGCTATGAGCAGTATGCCATATGTCATTGAGCAAAACAGCCGCGGAGAAAGATCGTATGATATTTTTTCAAGGCTTTTAAAAGAAAGAATTATCTTTCTTGGTGAGGAAGTAAATGAAACAACGGCCAGTCTTGTTGTTGCACAGCTTCTTTATCTGGAATCGGAAGACCCGAACAAAGACATACATCTTTATATAAACAGCCCGGGCGGAATGGTTACGAGCGGACTTGCAATTTATGATACTATGAATTATATAAAATGTGATGTCTCAACTATCTGCATCGGTCTTGCGGCAAGCATGGGAGCTTTTCTTCTTGCTGCCGGTGCCAAAGGTAAAAGATATGCACTTCCAAACAGTGAGATAATGATTCACCAGCCGTCTGGAGGAGCGAAGGGTCAGGCAACCGATATTAAAATCGTTGCAGAGAATATTTTAAAGACAAAGGACAGACTCAACAGGATTCTTGCCGAGAATACCGGAAAGCCTATTGAAGTTATAGCACAGGATACTGAGCGCGATAATTATATGAGCGCGGCAGAGGCTCTGGAATACGGTCTTATAGACAGTGTTGTTACAAAAAGATAAATTTTACCAGCAAGGCAGCGGCTAGTCCGCTGCCTAAAATTGGTTTTAGAAAGTAAGCACAATTTAAATAAAAAAGAGAGGTAAACAAGTAGTGGGAAAAGATTTGAAAATCAGATGCTCATTTTGCGGAAAGACTCAGGACCAGGTAAGAAAGCTTATTGCAGGTCCGAACGGAGCATATATCTGTGATGAGTGTATAGATATATGTTCGGAGATTGTGGACGAAGAATTTGAGCAGGAATATTCGAAAGATGAGAACTTTGAAATAAATCTGATGAAACCAAAGGAGATGAAGGCTTTTCTTGACGATTATGTAATCGGTCAGGAAGAGGCAAAGAAGGTTTTGTCGGTAGCGGTATATAACCATTATAAAAGGATAATGGCCTCAGATACGAGCGATGTGGAACTGCAGAAGAGTAACATCCTTATGCTCGGACCGACAGGTTCGGGTAAGACGCTCCTGGCCCAGACACTTGCGCGCATGCTTAATGTTCCGTTTGCAATAGCTGATGCTACGGCACTTACGGAAGCCGGATATGTGGGTGAAGATGTAGAAAACATCCTCCTTAAGATAATCCAGGCAGCCGATTATGATATAGAAAAGGCCCAGTGTGGTATTATCTATATTGATGAAATAGACAAGATTACCAGAAAGGGTGAGAATGTATCCATCACAAGAGACGTATCGGGAGAGGGTGTACAGCAGGCTCTTCTTAAAATCCTTGAGGGTACGGTAGCTTCGGTACCGCCGCAGGGCGGTAGAAAGCACCCGCATCAGGAACTTATACAGATAGATACGACCAATATCCTGTTTATCTGCGGCGGAGCTTTTGAAGGTCTTGAAAAGATTATAGAGACCAGAATGGACCAGAAATCCATAGGTTTTAATGCAGAGATTGGAAATAAAGAAGAAGAAAATATCGGAGAGGTGTTAAAGCAGGTTCTTCCGGAGGATTTTGTAAAATTCGGGCTTATTCCCGAATTTATCGGTCGTGTGCCGATTAATGTATCCCTGGATGCACTTGATAAAGAAGCGCTTATCAGGATTATGAAGGAGCCTAAAAATTCCCTCGTTAAACAGTATAAAAAACTTTTTGAACTTGACGGCGTAGCCCTCAGATTTAATGATGATGCAATAGAAGAGATTGCGGAGCGTGCTCTTTCAAGGAAAACAGGAGCAAGAGGTCTTAGAAGCATTATGGAATCGGTTATGATGGATGTAATGTATGAACTTCCGTCAGAAGAGTCGGTTGAAGAATGCGTTATAACAAAAGATTCTGTGGAAATGAAGGCACAGCCGCTTATTGAATACAAATCAGCTTAGACAGAGGATAATCAGGATGGATAAGAAAATACTTCCGCTCATTCCGCTGCGTGGAATGTGCGTGTTTCCGGGGATGGTAGTACATTTTGATGTGAGCCATCAAAGTTCGGTAAAAGCCGTTGAAGAGGCTATGATGGGCTCGGAAGAGGTGCTGCTTGTCACCCAGAGAGACTTTTTGAATACCGAGATTACAGCCGGAAACCTATATACAATAGGTGTGGTTGCCAAAATCAAGCAGGTTATTAAGGTGCAGAACAACCTTGTCCGTATACTTGTAGAAGGCATATCACGCGCGAGACTGCTTGGCTTTGAGGAAGGCAAGCACATTATTGCGGCAGAATATGAACTCATCGGGGATTATGAGCCGGCAGAAGATAGAAAATCAAAGGCTCTTTTTGGGGCTCTTATCGATATGCTCGAATCATATGCAGTGGCAACCGGTAAGGATGTCAAAGAGTTTATGAGACCGTATAAACCTTTTACGGACCCGGGTAAACTTATATACCAGGCCTCCGGCAATCTGACTCTTTATTTTGATAAAAAGCAGGAAATACTTGAAAAAGAGACCGTGGAGGATGCGGCCGATATTTTATGCAGATATATCAGTGAAGAAGTGGATATTATCTCGATTAAAAAGGATTTTGAGGAAAAGGTAAGAGGCGCTGTAGACAAGAATCAGAGAGATTATCTTTTAAGGGAACAGCTCAAGGTCATAAGAGGAGAACTCGGTGAGGATACCGATTCTGATATTGATTCTTTCAAGGCGCAGACAGAGGCTCTTTGCGCCGACAAAACGGTAAAAGACAAGATATACAAGGAAATTGACAGGCTGAGGCTTTTGGGACACGGTTCATCTGAAAGTGCGGTGGTAAGAGGTTATATTGAGACGCTTCTGGAACTGCCGTGGGATAAGATGTCAAAGGATAACAATGACCTTAAGAATGCGGCTAAAATCCTTGACAGGGATCATTACGGACTTGAAAAGGTAAAGGAAAGAATACTCGAATTTCTCGCTGTAAGGAGTCTTACACAGAAGGGCGAAACCCCGATAATCTGTCTCGTAGGACCTCCGGGAACGGGTAAGACATCAATAGCCCGTTCGGTGGCCGAGGCTCTTGAAAAGAAATATATAAGAATCCATCTCGGCGGAGTCAGAGATGAGGCTGAAATAAGAGGGCACAGAAGGACTTATGTCGGAGCTATGCCCGGACGAATAGCAGTGGGACTTAAAAATGCCGGAGTCAAAAATCCGCTGATGCTTTTGGATGAGATAGATAAGGTATCAAATGATTACAAGGGTGATACCTTCTCAGCACTTTTGGAAGTCCTTGACCCGGACCAGAACAAGGCATTTTCGGATCATTATATCGAGGTGCCGATTGACCTTTCGGAGGTTTTGTTTATAGCAACGGCCAATACCGTACAGACCATCCCACAGCCGCTACTGGACAGGATGGAAGTCATAGAGGTTACAAGTTATACGGAAAATGAGAAGGCTCATATTGCAAAGGACCATCTTATTGCAAAACAGATAAGGAAGAACGGTCTTAAGAAAGGGCAGCTTACCATTGGTAAAAAACCTCTTGAGATGATAATAAGAAACTATACAAGGGAAGCCGGAGTCAGAAATTTAGAGCGCCGTATAGGAGACATCTGCAGAAAGGCTGCAAGAGAAATCCTTGAGGGTGAGACAGAAAAGGTGAAGGTGACCACCGATAATCTTGAGCATTATCTCGGCAAGAAAAAGTACAGCTATGACAAGAAAAACTCCCGTAATGAAATAGGTATAGTAAGGGGACTTGCATGGACGGCCGTAGGAGGAGACACCCTCGAGATTGAAGTAAATGTAATGCCGGGTAAGGGTGAGTTTTTACTTACCGGAAAGCTTGGGGATGTGATGAAGGAGTCGGCTCAGGCCGGTATCAGCTACATCCGTTCGGTGAGCAAAAAATATAAAATAGACAAAGAATTCTTTAAAGAACACGACATACACATCCATATACCGGAAGGTGCGGTGCCCAAAGACGGACCGTCTGCGGGAATCACAATGGCTACAGCCATGCTTTCGGCGATAACCAAAAAAGCCGTAAGGGCGGATGTGGCGATGACGGGAGAGATTACACTGAGAGGAAGGGTGCTTCCGATAGGCGGACTCAAGGAAAAGACCCTTGCAGCCAAAAACGCCGGAATAAAGAAGGTACTAGTACCGGCCAAAAACCGCCCGGATATTGAAGAACTCTCAGAAGAGATAACAAACGGACTTACCATCGTCTATGTCGAAAACATGGAAGAAGTATTAAAGGAAGCATTGGTTTAACAATATGGTAATAAAATCGGTCAATCTCGAAACAGTCTGCGGATACACATCCAAGCTGCCGCAGTCAAAATATCCCGAGATAGCCTTTGCGGGCAAATCAAATGTCGGCAAGTCATCACTTATTAATGCTCTGATGAACAGGAAGGCGCTGGCCCGCACATCCAGCCAGCCCGGTAAGACGCAGACCATTAACTACTACAACATAAATGATGAATTGTATCTTGTGGATTTGCCGGGATACGGCTATGCGAAGGTTTCGGAAAAAGAGAAAGAAAAATGGGGAGAGCTTATTGAGAGATATCTTAACGGCTCACAGATGCTTATGGCGGTTTTTCTTCTGGTGGATATCCGCCATGAGCCGTCCAAAAACGACAAGCTTATGTATGACTGGATGGTATATCAGGGATATGAGCCTGTAATAATAGCGACGAAGGCAGACAAAATAAAACGCTCCCAGCTCTCAAAAAACATTTCGGCAATAAGAAAAGGACTTAACCTTGGAGAAAAGGGGATAATCATTCCGTTTTCCAGTGAAACAAAAAATGGGCGGGATGAAATATGGGCGCTGGTGGACGAAATGCTTTCAGCGTCTTACGGTGATGAGGAATCATAAAGGAAAGAAGGAATACTTGTGAAAGAGACAATGATGCAGCTCGACTCCGGGCTGGATGAAACACTGGATAAACTTGTTACATACTGTATGGCGGCAGGAGAGATAGACAAGGCTCTTTATTATGAATATGATGTAAAAAGAGGTCTCAGAGACGCCGGAGGAAAGGGTGTACTTACAGGACTTACCGAGGTGTCGGATATTACATCATACAAGATGGAAGGAGGAGCAAGAGTGCCGGATGAGGGCAGGCTTTACTTCCAGGGGTACAATGTTAAAGACCTTATAGAGGGCAGGGAAAACTCAAGGTACAAATTCGAAGAGGCGACATACCTGCTTCTTTTCGGAGCTCTTCCCACTGAGGTTCAGCTGGAAAAGTTTATAAACATTATTACCGATATGCAGGAGCTTTCGGGGCAGTTTGTCAGAGATGTAATAATGAAATCGCCTTCGGTTAACATAATGAATTCTCTTCAAAAGAGTATTATCACCTTGTATTCTTATGATGACAATGCCGAAGATACATCGGTGAAAAATGTTCTTTTGCAGAGTCTCCAGCTCATAGCAAAAATGCCGCTTATTGCCGTATATGCCTACTACGCGTACAGACATTTTGTCCTGGAGGAAAGTCTCCTTATAAGAAACCCGGACCCGAAAATGTCCACAGCTGAGAATATTTTGAGAATGCTTCGCCCGACCGGGAAATTTACTCCGCTTGAGGCTGAGGTACTTGATACGGCTCTGGTACTCCATGCAGAGCACGGCGGAGGTAATAACTCAACATTTACCACCCATGTGGTTACATCTTCGGGCACGGATACATATTCTGCCATAGCTGCAGCCATTGCCTCGCTTAAAGGTCCAAGACACGGCGGAGCCAACCTTAAGGTACTGCAGATGTTTAAGGAAATCAAAAAGGAAGTCAAGGACTGGACAAACGAGGACGAGATATCGGAATACCTTTATAAGATAGTAAATAAAGAGGCGTTTGACCATACCGGGCTGATTTACGGTATGGGACATGCGGTATATACTCTCTCGGACCCGAGAGCTGTGATATTAAAAGAACAGACTAAAGCTTTGGCAGTGGAAAAGGGCAGACTTGAGGAGTTTGCACTTTATGAGAAGGTGGAAAAACTTGCCGGAGAAATACTTATGCATCACAGACATCTTTTCAAGCCGATATGTGCCAATGTGGATTTTTACAGCGGATTTATGTATTCTATGATGGATATACCGGAAGAACTCTTTACTCCGATATTTGCTATCGCCCGTATTTCGGGATGGAGTGCGCATCGTCTTGAGGAACTTGTAAATAAAGGCAAGATTATAAGACCGGCCTACAAGTATGTGGGCACACATATGGTTTACGAAAAAATAAAGGACAGAAAACCATACATAAAGTCTGTGAATGATTAAACGGGGGTAATGATATGTCAGAAATGTCGAATGGATTTAAAAAAGAGAAATCGGTGCAGTTTACAGGCAAGCTCGCGCATATAGCGCTTGTGCTCGCCATGATTAATCTGGTGGTTGAGATATACACCGGAAAGATGCAGGCGGCGGACATAGCCATTCTTGCGGCTGCAATCGTTACAAACGCTATAATGGCAGCTCTCTGGGAGAAGGAAAAAAAGGAGAGGAATCTTGTCGGAAGCGTGTGGCGTGCAAAGAGTAAGTTTGATATTTAGCCAAAGGGCTGTTATTATCATGGGGATTATTTCCGGGTAAAGACTATAAGAGTATCACCGGCGTGAATAACGGTGCGACCGCTTGGCATAATAGAGCGGCCGCGCCTTTTTATTGCAACTATATTGGTTTTTCTCGAAACATCAATATCTTTTATGGCGCAGCCGGCCCACTCATGTCCTTCTTCTATGGAGATTTCCTTGAGACTGACGCCGAGCTGATCAGCCCCGAAATTCCTGGCGGCAAAGACGAGCTTATCCCCTTCATTTATAACCACATCGCCCTTGGGGATTACCGCTTCGTCGCCTCGCATAATAAATACGATAACAAGCCCCTGAGGAGGCTGAATCTGCTTTAGGGAACGGTTCTTCCAGTTGTGTTTTTCGTCAATTGTGATGGTGACAAACTGCAGGTCGTTTTCGTGGGAAATATATGCCATACTCTTTGCCTTTGCATAGTGTTCCACAAATCCGGCGCTTATGATACCGGTGGGGATGGCGACAACGCCGACTCCGAGGAAGGCGACTATTATGGCAAGGAGCTTGCCGGCAAAGGTAACAGGATAGATATCCCCGTATCCTATTGTGAGCATGGCCGATACAGCCCACCATATACCTGAAAATGCGTTTTTAAAGACCTCGGGCTGGGCATCGTGTTCGGCAGAATACATACAGATGGATGAAGCCATCATAAGTATTAATATAATGATTACCGAAGAAAAAATCTGATCCTTTTTCTCCCATATGACATCGCCTATAAGAGAGAGGGAATCTGTTTTCGGATTGATTCTGAAAAGGTGGAAGATACGCACGACTCTGAGCATACGGAAAGCCACAAAGCCGGATAAAAAGAAAAACGGCAGTATGGTTAAAAGTTCAATTATACCGTCACCCGATAAAATGAAACGGATGGCGGCATTTTTTGGGGACTCGTCTGGGTAAAGGTACTCACTGGTCCATATCCTTAGGACATACTCTGCCACAAATATCCACATGGTTACAGTTTCTATGGCCTTTAAAATATGCATTTCGGCGGCAAATTCGTCAAAGGTCATAAGGAACATTACGGCAATGTTTAAGAAAATCACGACAGTAAGAAAGTAATCTGCAAGCTTACTTATCTTATCGCCCTTGTTTCCTATTTCCAAAATCTGAAAAACGCGTTTTTTACTCATCTAAATTAATCTCACCATCAAAAACAACGCTGGCCGGTCCTGTCATATACACATGACCGTCGTCTTCGTTCCATTCTATTTCAAGGTCTCCGCCAAGGAGGTGTACAATAAGCTTTCTGTCAGTAAGAGAGTTTAAAATACAGGCTACGGCCGAAGCGCAGGCTCCCGTACCGCAGGCAAGGGTTTCACCCGAACCTCTTTCCCATACGCGCATATCTATATTATTCCTGTCGATGACCTTGATAAATTCGGTATTTATCCTGTTGGGGAATCTTTCGTGATTCTCGTAGAAAGGACCGATTTTTTCAAGGTCAAGAGATTTGATATCGTCTTCAAAAAATATTGCGTGAGGATTGCCCATAGATACGCAGGTCATTTTTTTGTTTTCTCCGTTTACCGTTATATCTTCACCGATTACAGGAGAAAAGGAGGCTGTTACGGGGATGTCTTCTGCTTTAAGCACGGGCTTGCCCATATCGACTCTTACCTTTGTGACCTTGCCGCCTTCTACCGTAAGATGGAGATATTTTATGCCGGCAAGGGTTTCTACCGATATATCGGTTTTGTCGGTTAGATGGTAGTCATAGACATATTTTGCGACGCATCTTATACCGTTGCCGCACATCTCTCCCCTTGAGCCGTCGGCATTGTACATTGCCATCTCGAAATCGGCCACCTTCGACGGCTTTATGAGTATAAGTCCGTCGGAACCTATACCAAAATGAGGGCGACTTACTTTTATCGCCGCACTTTCCGGGTCATTTACTTCCTCGGTAAAACAGTTTACATATACATAATCGTTTCCGAGTCCGTGCATTTTTGTGAATTTCATCTGTATTTCCTCACTAGTTCTTTGTATGAAAGGCTGCCTCCGAATATATCGAGGGCGCTTCCCACGGTGACATTTATATTTCCTTTTCGTCTGATGGTTTCTATATCCTCATAGCTTTTCACGCCGCCGGCATATGTGATGGTAAGCTCAGGGCATCCGGAAAGAATGTTTAGCACATCTTCATCTATTCCGGACTTTTTCCCTTCTACATCAGCGGCATGTATAAGAAACTCATCTGCATAAGCTGAGAGAGACAAAAGTGTTTCTTTTGTCAGCTCAAGTTCTGTAAACTTCTGCCATCTGTCGGTTACCACATAGTATTTGCCGTCTCTTTTTTTACAGCTTAAATCAAGGACAACATGTTCCCTTCCTACGGCTTTTACGAGCTCATTTAAGTGCTCTGCGTTAAAACGGCCGCCGGAAAACACATAGGATGTCACTATGACATGGCTGGCGCCGGCATCGATAAATTCTCCGGCGTTTTGGGCATTTATACCGCCGCCTATCTGCATACCGTAAGGATATGCGGACAGGGCTGAAAGAGCCTGGGATCTGGTTGCTTCATAATGCTCTGAGCCGGCCTTGTTAAGCATTATAATATGCCCGCCTTTGATATTGTCATTTTTGTACATTTCGGCGTAACAGGCAGCGGATTTTTCGGAAACAAAATTAGCCTGCGCGCTGGAATTTTCATCACGCAGACTTGAGCCGACTATCTGTTTTACCTTACCGTTGTGTATGTCTATACATGGCCTGAAAAACATCCTATTCCTCCAGCCTGCCGAAAACCATATCATACCCGTCATTGCCGTAGTTTAATGAGCGGTTTACACGACTGATTGTGGCAGTCGATGCACCGGTTTTGTCGGCAATTTCAAGGTAGGTCTTTTTTTCTCTGAGCATCTTTGCCACTTCAAGTCTCTGTGAAAGCGACAAAAGCTCGTTAATCGTGCATAAATCCTCAAAGAATTTATAGCACTCATCTGTGTCTTTAAGTGTGAGGATTGACCTGAAAAGATGGTCAACCGCATCTGTTTTAATCTTATCGTTCATGGTTTATCCCCCGTCTGACATATTCGTACAATAAAATTTTAACACTTTAAAATATTAAATTCAAGCAGGATTATAGCATTTATTCTGTCGGTATGCTATAATTTGCAAAGTAAGGTCGAACACGGTCCGCCAGGACCTGTATTCTTAAGTAAAGACGGCCGAAGTAATAGGAGAGAATATGAAAAAAACAATACGGA
>CAJOOU010000108.1 GCA_905236735.1 uncultured Eubacterium sp.
TTACAGACCGGATAGGTCACAATTGCATAATGCCTTTTTAAGTATTTTAAGCAGTTCATCAGGCTGGGGGCGGTTTATACCACCCTCATTATCTCTGTAGGTTATCAGTTTGGCTTTATCTTTTGTAATATATCCGATGGCTGCGGCATCAAAACCGGCATCGTTTAGTTTGGAGACTGTGGCCAGTCCTTTGTTTGCAGTAATCAGAACGCAGCCTCCGGATAAAAGTCCCCATGGGTCAATGTCAAATATCTCGCAGAATTCTATCGTATACTGGGAAATCGGGACTTTTGAGTAGTCGATACGAAAGCCCAGTCCGCTTGATTTGCCGAGTTCATATATACTTTTAAAAAGCCCCCGTTCGCAAACCGGGAAAATGCCGCTGACGCCAAGCTCCTTAAGGAGGGCGACATCCGGGTAAATGGCAGATGAGTCTCGCAGGGATTCGGATTCTTTTATATAAGAGGGACTCAGGGTTTTAAGAAGCCCTGAGGTGAAATAATCAAGTAAAAATATTGTACCGGCCAGACCGATTTTGCCGCAGAGGATAATATCGTTGCCCGGTAAAACATTACTGCCTTCTGGCAATATTTTGCTGCAAAGAGAGCTGAAATCTGTATATGCAGAAAGGGTAGCTTCCAGGCAGTCGGCGTATTTACTTAGGTCTGTGAGGGGCGCAGAGTCTTTTTGCTTAATAATATCTTTGAAATTTTTGGCTTTTAAAATGCTGTTTTTTGTTTTTTCATCCATGCAGTTAGTTTACCACAACATTTAATTTATGGCACTATTTAAAAAAATAAACTTGTGATAGAATATAATAAAATATATCTTTGGAGAGGGACAATATGGGTAATACACTTTATCTGGAATGTTACAATGGCATAAGCGGAGATATGACGGTAGCGGCACTTATAGATTTGGGGGCAGACAAAGAGGTGCTTTCGGAGGCGCTAAAAAGTCTTAATGTAGACGGATTTGATACAAGGATAAGCCGGGTGAAAAAAAGCGGCATAGACGCGTGCGATTTTGAAGTGTTACTTGATGATGACAATCATGACCATGATATGGAATATCTTTACGGAGGAATGAGTGGTTTTTTGGATGAAGCTGCTCATTCCCACGGACATCATGAGCACAGCCATCATGAGCACGGATGTGGTCACCACGACCATCATCATGACCATAGCCACGAGCATTCTCACCCGCATAGAGGTCTTAAAGAGATAGAAGATATAATAAGCAGTGGGAAGCTATCGGACAGGGCAAGGAATCTCGCCTTAAAAATATTTGGAATCATAGCTGAAGCTGAAAGCCGCGCGCATGGCATTGATATAGATCATGTTCATTTTCATGAGGTCGGAGCGGTGGACTCCATAGTAGATGTGGTTGCAGCTGCGGTATGTATGGACAACCTGGATATAGACGAGGTAATTGTGCCGGAACTTTACGAAGGCACAGGTCATGTGAGGTGCAGGCACGGATTTATGCCGGTACCGGTGCCGGCCGTGGTAAATATAGCATCGCAGGCAGGTATCAGACTTCATATTACAGACAGGGCCGGAGAACTTGTCACTCCGACAGGCGCTGCGATAGTCGCGGCGGTTATGACAAAGGACGAGCTGCCGGATAGTTTTAAAATAAAGAAAATCGGAATCGGTGCGGGCAAGAGAGATTATAAGGTGCCGCCGCTTCTTAGAGCCATGCTCATAGAATAATTCTTCAGGCGGGAGATGGATAATGAAAATACTTTTGGCGGAGATTTTTGTTTCGTATACACAAAAAACAATTAAAGACACATTGCTTAAGATGGGGCATGAGGTCGAGGAGAGAAAGTATTATACCCCGGAGGATAATTACGGAGATGAGCGCATTGCCGGAATGATAGAAAAGGACATTAAGGATGTTAAAGCCGGGTGCGTCTTTACGGTAAATATATGGCCGCCCGTGGCAAGAGCATGTCATAATACCGGGGTAAGCTATGTGGCGTGGAGCTATGACAGCCCGCAAAATCTCCCTACGAATGATGACCTGAATTATGATACAAATTATCTGTATATCTTTGACAGAAGAGAAGTGGAGATATACAGGAAGCAGGGCATAAACAGGATTTTCCATATGCCTCTTGCCGCAGATACCGGAAAGTGGGATAAGGTGCCCGATAACGGAAAAGAATATGACATATCGTTTCTTGGCTCATTATATGAATCCACTCTGCCCGGGCTTATGAAGGGTATGAGCGAATATAGCAGGGGATTTACAGAAGGGATTGTGGCAGCGCAGCAGAAAATTTACGGATATTTTATAGTAGATGACCTTTTGACAGAGGACTTTGTACGAAGTGTTGCCAGGGATTTTAAGATGATGAATGCCCGGCAGGGGAAAAAGGTTTTCTCTGAAGAAATAACAATACGACAGTTGGCGTATTCGATAGCATCTTATGTCACATATCTTGACAGGCTTTCTTTGCTCAGGGTACTGTCAAGCCGTGCGGATATGCATCTTTTCTCAAGCGTAAAGGATGAGACGCAACCTCTATTAAAAGGGATTAACATACACGGATATGCTGAGTACGAAACTCAAATGCCCGTAGTTTTTAAAAAGAGCAAAATCAATCTGAATCCGTCCCTTAGAATTATACGCAGCGGTATATCATTAAGGTGTCTGGATGTTATGGCTTGCGGAAGTTTTCTGCTTTCGTCCTTTCAGGAAGAACTTGCGGAAAGCTTCGAAGATGGCCGGGAAATCGTACTTTATACAAGTCTGGAGGACGCCGTGGCCAAAGCAGAGTTTTACCTGAGAAATGATGAAATAAGGGAAAACATAGCCAGAGCCGGATATGAGAAAGTAAAGAAAGAGTTCACCTATGAGAGCCGGCTTAAGGAGATGCTGGAAGGAATTGGAGGGAAACAGAATGGGAATATATTTAAATCCGGGAAATGAAAATTTTAAAGGATTTTTGAAAGCTCCAATTTATGTAGATAAGACTATGATGCTAAGGGTTTTAAATGGTTTTATCGACAGAGAGAATAA
>CAJOOU010000109.1 GCA_905236735.1 uncultured Eubacterium sp.
AAAAATACATTCCTTTTATCCTTATCAAGCTCTCTTACAAATCTTTCTATGATTCCGGTAAGCTCACTTAACAGTACCTCATCTTCTGCCCGGCAGGTAGAGGCTGTCACTTCCGCCAGCTCGTCTATACAGCTCTCGTAAGCCGCCCCTACTCTTTTGCCGGCATGTTTTTTCCTATACATATCTATGGCCCCGTTCCTGCATATTTTGGCCAAAAAAGCCGACAATACCTCTGGCCACGACGGTGGCATATTATTCCAGGCTTTCAAATATGTATCGTTTACATTTTCCTTTGAATCCTCTGCCGAAAACAGAATATTATCGGATATTTTCAAAAGGTATTTTCCGTATGATTTTTCCGTCTCTGTTATTGCCGACTCGTTTCTGTCCCAGTAAAGATTAATTATCTCCTCGTCCGTCTTCATTGTTTTCCCCTTTTTTTACCCTTTTCTTTCTGATTTTCCCAATCACAAGAAACGCTATAGCGCCAATAACGGCAATAGCTGCAATATACGGCAGTCCCGCAATGAGGGCAACCGTCAAATCAACAATCACACCGCCAAGGATACCGGCATTTGTCACAAACCCCTTTGATATCCTTTTTCCAATCGAATCATCTTTAACAACAGAGACATTTTCCACCTCTGTTACATCTATGGTTATCGTTACATAATTTATCCTGTTGTCGTAAATCTTTAAGGTCTGTTCGTAGCTCGAAAGTTCATATTCCACATCGGAAAGCCTCTCCTCGAGAGCCACAATATCGTCTATGGACTCTGCCTCCTCCATCAGTTCAAGCAGCCTTTCGTGCTGGGTTTTAAGTGCTTCGATGTGAGACTCGGTGTCATAATAATCCATGGTGACATCTTCCTGCTGCTCGCTCTCATAGATTTTGGTACCGAAGCTTTCCGAATCACTCAGAAAATCCCCGGCATTTTCTTCAGGTATGCGGACGGTATAATACGAATACTGTCCTCCACCGCTGATATTTGACGATTCTATATATCCACCGTACTCACTTACCTTGCTTTTAATAAGGTCTGCCGTCTTTTCCCCGTCAGTTGTCTCTATTCCAAAGCTGTAGGTTTTAATCAGCTTCTGTCCGTACTCAGATATCTCCTGCGATTCATCTGCCGAAGCATCTGCTTCCGTTTCGTAAACTTCCTCATCCTCATAATCCCAGCCGTAGTCTTTAGCCTCCTCATAGGTCGCACCGCTCATAGCCGCGCTGTCTGCTGCCGCGTCCTCTCCTATAGCCGCACCGCCGCAGCCGGATAGTCCAATCATACCTGCCAGCAAAAAAACAAAATACCTCTTTTTCATAATGTTTTCCTCCTTTATGTCTTTACCATATATCACGGCAAAAAATCAAAAAGGTTACAATTTTATTCAATTATTTCTGTGGTATTTTCATCCAGGCCGCTCGATATCTCCTGCCAGGTGGAAATATTATAATATCCTTCTTTGTCCTTTACAGGATAAACCACTTCCAGTTCCACATACAAAGACCTTGTATCGGATATGGCCACATTGAAATTAACGGTATTTCCGAACTTTTTAAAATACTCTGCCCTGCTCATTCCACTCTCATAGGCATCGGAAAGTTCTTCGTCTATCTCACAAAGCCTCTCTTCGGCAATATTGCAGGCTTCGTAATAACCGCTTGTCTTTTCCTCGGATTTTTCCGTAAGTGATCTGTCCGCCAAAGCGCTCGAAAGAGTAAGGGCTGCAAAGCTCACCAGACATAAAACAAAGAATATGAGCATAACAGAGCTCGTACCTATATTCATCCCATAACTTTTTTTCATTACTGCCCCCTCACTCTCTGATGATATATTCTTGTGCCAAGAGAATATATTTCACTCTCGTCTTCTATTGTGACGGCTTTTATATCCGCCAGAGAAAACATCCCTTCCTCTGAAGATGTAAGGCTTACCTTGTATACCGCCTCGTTGCCGGATGTCGCCAGCCACGACTCGTCAAAATAAAGTGTTATAACATTACCTGTCATTTGGCTCTCCGGAAAATACTCCGCAGCCGCCCCGGCGTCACCATCTGCCGCCTCAAAAGCCTCTGCCAGCGAGATGCAGCTAACTATGGCGTGTTCCTTTTCTTCATTGCTTTTATTTATCGAATGTCCGAGTGCAAACATCTGTATACATACTGCTGCCGCAAGCGAAAAAAACAGTACCGCGATTATGAGTTCTATCAGAAACAGATTGGATTTTGAATGCATTAACTCTCACCTCCCGCGACAGTGCGTGAAGCTATATAAAAAGATATCTCATCCCTGCCCGGGCATCTGAGCGATATGCTGATGAGATTATCCGATGTTTTTTTCACATTAAAAGCTTCCGCCTCAATAACCGTCTGTCCGCTTGACGGCGGTACATCCGTACCTTTTTTTATGACAAGCTCCCTTATATAACCGTCGTATAGATATATATAAGTAACATAATCAGTATCATAAACAGACTCCGAGAGCACCAGAGCATCGGAATCTCCAAAAGATGCCACCTCTATCCTGTTGTCCCTGTCGTACTGACGGAGTTTTTCGGTCAGATACTGGTAGGCCGTCCTGTCTGTGTAATTGTCTTCCATACTTTCCACCGAGGATTCATATACATCAGCTCCTATTGCCACTATCGCCATAGATGATACGGCAAATAGGATAAAAAGAGTTATGACGAAAAGTAAATCCACCATGTGTCTGTTTTTCATATTACTCGTTCCCTCTCAAAATAACAGTGGTATCCGGTCTTAAATTGGAGCCTATATAATCATAGGTCACAAAAAACAAATCTTCGTTATATGTAAGGCCGTAGTGCTCCTTTAAATAATCCAGAGATGCAGGATAGGCCCCTTCAAGTGCGTAGCATTCCACTATGGTTTTATTCAGGGCGTTTTCCAGACTTTCTTTCTGTTTTTGCGTATTGCTTTTGCCAAAGCTGTTTATTGCAAATATAAAAACCAGCATAACAAAAGCAAAAATCACAGGATATATAAGTCCTGCCCATCTGAAGTTTCTGCTGTTTTCACTTCCGAATCTTGCCATGGCCGGCCTCCTATCCTATCGAAGACATTATTCCCATCAGAGGGAGGATTACGGAGAGCAAAATCATTCCCACAATAACCGAAAGCACGATTACAAGGGTGGGCTCTATTATGGCAATAATACTTACCAGTTTTTTGTTTATCTCCTTATCATAAGACTCCGATATCTGCTTCATCACCGAGTCCGAAGCTCCGCTCTTAAATCCAACGGATATCATTCTGTTATAAATTGTCGAGAAAATATTGGCTCCCGCAACAGACTCTGCAAAATCATATCCCTCCATGATATGCTCACGGCAGGCATTTATTTTTTCTACAGTAGAAGGATGCTCTATTATCTCCGCTACCATTTCAAGAGAAGATATGGTATCGAGGCCGCTCGAAAGAGCCAGAGCCATACCGCTGGCAAACCTTCCTGCTGCTACCCTCGTATAAAATCCCCTCGTTAAAGGAAAGGCATTTAAAAACCTCTTTGACATAGCCTTTCCGCTACCGGTCCTTGTCGCATATATGTAAAATACCGCAACAAGGACAAGGATGGCTATAACTACGATAATATATCTGTTAATGGCGCTGCCCAAAAGAAGAAGGGATTTGGACAGGCCCGTCATCTCGGTGCCGAGCTGTTCAAACACCTGATTAAATATGGGCAAAACCTTTGAAACCAGGACTATCATTATAATTATCATCATGGCAACCATAATCACCGGATAGGTAATGGCGCTTTTTATGCTCTGGGCTATCTCCTCTTCCCTGTCATAGTATTCGGACAGAGACTGCATACATATATCGAGATTTCCGGACTCTTCGCCGAGTCTTATCATTTTAACCACATAATTGGGGAATCTGCCGCTTTTATCAACGGCATCGGCAAACTTTTCTCCCTTCTCACACTCATCCAAAATAGCCTGGATAATCCTGCTGCCCGCCGGGTCCTTTGTATCTTCAAGCATAATATACATGCTTTCCACCGGTGTTATGCCCGATTTAAAAAGCAGGCTGCACTGACTGCAAAAAGATGCGATTTCTACATTTGATAATATTTTCTGACTCATATTCTTCCCTCTTTAATAGATATATTTAACAGTATAGTTTTCTCCGTCGCCTATAAATTTTTTGAGTTTTTCGTCATTTCCGCCGCTGGTCGCCGCAAAGGTGGGATCCATCAGCTGCCATTTACTTCCGGTAAACTCAATCATACCGTTTACCCAGCCCACATCATCTATATAGACGCTTATCCATGCATGATATGCTTCTCCCGCATATCCCACCTCCAGCTGGCAGGGGATACCCTGACTTCTGAGCATACATGCCATTAAAGACGCATAGTCAAGGCATATGCCCTTTCCGCTCGAAAGGGTAGTATCCGGATCCGGTATATAACCGTTTTCGAGATTGGCCGCATGGTCGTAATCATATTCAATATTTTCTATAACATAGTTGTAAACATTGGAAACCACATCCAGATCCGTATCAGCACTTTCGGCAAGTTCCTGTCCTTTTGAAACGGCTGCACTTGACTCTGTAAACGAGCAGTATTTATTGGGATACAGATAAGGGCCGAATTCGTTATCAATTACGGCATCAACCTCTCCTGCAAGACAGGTGGAATACTGGTTGTCCGTAATATTTTCAAAAACCGTCACAGAATATGTGCCGCTCCCTGCTGAAAGAGGGAAGGCTTCATAACTGTCCGAATTCAGGTCATAGGTATATGTTATTCCGTCAGGGCCGGCTATCTGTAGTTTGACCTTGCTGTTTTCTCCGCTGTAGCACACCATAACATATCCTTCAGATGCGTTGGAATAATCTATGACGGCATTCTCACCGGATGTCTCATTTTCCCCACTTGCCTGCGGAACGAGCACACTTGGAGTGTTGTCCCTGCTGCCGGCCGTATTTGCGCCGGACTCTTCATGGCTTTCATCCTGTGAGACGGTCTTAGAGCTGTTTGTATCTGTATCAGAACTCTCCTTGCACCCCGCCGGAAAAAAACACAAAATCAAAAACAGACAC
>CAJOOU010000110.1 GCA_905236735.1 uncultured Eubacterium sp.
CTGCATTGTGATAAAATATAAGTTACTGTAAGAAAGGAAAAGGTAAGTCTATGCTTAAAATAAAAGATGCCGTTTATGAGGTCGAAGACGGCGGAAAGAATGTCTGTATTATCGACAACTTAAGTCTCGAGGTGGGAGATGGCAAGTTTGTGGTAATAACAGGACCTAACGGCGGAGGAAAGTCCACGCTCGCAAAGCTGATTATGGGCATAAATCCTCTGACCAAAGGAAGTATTGAACTTGATGGGGAGGATATTACAAACAAGAATATTACGGAGAGAGCAAATCTTGGCTTAAGTTTTGCTTTTCAGGCTCCGGTACATTTTAAGGGGATAAAGGTCATTGACCTTTTAAGGCTTGCCGCAAAGGAGAAAATATCCATTGATACAGCCTGCGAATATCTGTCAAAGGTGGGACTTTGCGCAAAGGATTATATCGAAAGAGAAGTAAATTCTTCGCTTTCAGGTGGAGAGCTTAAAAGAATAGAGATAGCAACAGTGCTTGCCAGAAAGACAAAGTTTTCGATTTTTGATGAGCCTGAGGCGGGTATAGATCTCTGGAGTTTCCAAAACCTTATAAAGGTATTTGAAAATATCAGAGAATCCATTAACGGAACCATACTTGTCATCTCTCATCAGGAGAGAATTCTTAATATAGCAGATGAAATTGTTGTAATAGAAGACGGCAAGGTCGCAAGATGCGGAAAAAGAGACGAGATTTTCCCTACTCTCATGGGAACGGCATCTATGGCGAACATCGCCTGTGAAAAGTTAGGAGGCAGCGTATAATGGATGAAATACAAAAGCAGCTTATTGCGGAGGTGGCAGATCTGCATACCATGCCGGACGGAGCCTATAACATAAGGGCTAATTCGGAATCTGTTGCAAGAAATACCACTGCAAACATAGATATTGTCACAAAAGAGGACAAAAGCGGAATCGATATACATATAAAGCCCGGTACAAAGAATGAAAGCGTGCATATACCGGTGGTTTTGAGCGAAAGCGGAATAAAAGAGACAGTATATAATGATTTTTACATTGGCGAAAACAGTGATGTAACCATAGTTGCAGGCTGTGGCATATCAAACTGCGGTACTCAGGATTCGCAGCATGACGGAGTGCACAGATTCTTTGTCGGAAAAGGCGCAAAAATCAGATATGTGGAAAAACACTATGGCGAAGGTGACGGCTCAGGTAAAAGAATCCTTAACCCTGTAACAGAGGTGTATCAGGAAGAGGGCAGCTATGTTGATATGGAGATGGTGCAGATAAAGGGAGTGGATTCCACATACCGCACCACTAAGGCTGAACTTAAAGGAGACGCAACCTTTATCGTACATGAGAGACTGATGACTCACGGCGAGCAGAGCGCAACAAGCGTATATACCGTAGAACTTAACGGTGAAAATTCTGCAACAGATGTAATTTCGCGCTCTGTTGCGAAGGATTCTTCAGAACAGATATTTGAAGCTTCAATTGTCGGAAATACTGTTTGCTCGGGTCATGCGGAATGCGATGCCATAATCATGGGCAAGGCTCATGTGGTTGCCATACCGAAGCTCGATGCCAAGGATGTGGATGCATCGCTTATCCATGAGGCGGCAATAGGTAAAATTGCGGGAGACCAGCTTATTAAGCTGATGACACTGGGCCTTACCGAAGAAGAGGCCGAAGAGCAGATTATTGCAGGATTCCTTAGATAGAGGTAGATATGTTATCACATTTGGATAAACTTGAAGCGGAAGCCATATATATTATCAGGGAGGTCGCAGCAGAATGCGAAAGACCTGTAATGCTTTACTCAATAGGCAAGGACAGCTCTGTTATGCTGCATCTTGCCTTAAAGGCGTTTTATCCGGAAAAACCACCCTTCCCTTTTCTGCATGTCAATACCACATGGAAGTTTAGGGAGATGATAGAGTTTCGCGACCGCATTGCTAAAGAAAAGGGCATAGAGATGCTCGAATATATAAACGAAGACGGGGTAAAAAGAGGAATAAATCCCTTTGACCACGGCAGTGCATACACGGACATAATGAAGACACAGGCACTAAAGGACGCCCTTGATAAATATGGGTTTACGGCGGCTTTCGGAGGCGGCAGGAGAGACGAAGAAAAATCCAGAGCCAAGGAAAGGATTTTCTCATTCAGAAACGAAAACCACGCGTGGGACCCAAAAAATCAAAGGCCGGAGATGTGGAAACTCTATAATTCAAGGATAAACAAAGGGGAGAGCATCAGGGTTTTCCCTATATCAAACTGGACTGAGACAGATATATGGCAGTATATACAAAGAGAAAACATTGATATAGTACCGCTTTATTTTGCCAAGGTAAGACCGGTGATTTACAGAGACGGCAATATAATAATGGTAGATGATGACAGACTTAAGATTCGCGAGGGAGAAAAAATAGAGTATAAGAGCGTAAGGTTTCGCACACTCGGATGCTATCCGCTTACAGGCGGTATAGAGTCTACCGCGGATACTTTAGAGGAAATAGTAAAAGAGACCTTAAGCGCTACGAGTTCGGAGAGAACTACAAGAGTTATAGACAACGAGGCAGCAGGCAGCATGGAACGAAGGAAAAGAGAGGGTTACTTCTAAGATGAACGGACTACTTAAATTTATCACCTGCGGTAGTGTAGACGACGGTAAATCCACACTTATAGGACATATCCTGTATGACACAAAGCTTTTGTATACCGATCAGAAAAAGGCTCTTGAACTGGACTCTAAAGTTGGCTCAAGGGGCGGAGAGCTAGATTATTCCCTTCTTTTGGACGGCCTTATGGCAGAGCGCGAGCAGGGTATAACTATAGATGTGGCATACAGATATTTTACCACCAAGCGCCGCAGTTTTATTGTGGCAGATACTCCCGGACACGAGCAGTATACGAGGAACATGGCGGTCGGAGCATCTTTTGCAGACTTTGCGGTGATACTTGTCGATGCAACGCAGGGCGTGCTCATGCAGACCAAAAGACATGCGAGAATATGTGCTCTCATGGGTATACATTATTTTGCTTTTGCGGTAAACAAGATGGATCTTGTTTCATATGATGAGGCGAGATTTAAGGAGATCCTTTCCCAGATAGATGCGCTCAAAACCGAGCTGTCTTTGTATGATGTGAGGGTATTTCCGGTTTCTGCGACCGAGGGAGACAATATAACAAAGCCGTCGGAAAATATGCCGTGGTATACGGGCGGAGATCTGCTGTCATACCTTGAAACTGTAGAGATAGATAAAGAAAAAGAAGAAGGATTCTATATGCCGGTGCAGAGAGTCTGCCGTCCGGACAGATCATTTAGAGGATTCCAGGGGCAGATAGAATCCGGTAAAATCCGAGTGGGAGATGAGGTAAATATACTTCCGGCGGGAGAAAAGGCCGGAGTAAAGGGCATATTTATAGGCGATAAGGAGGCAGAAGAAGCGTCCGAGGGCAGTCCGGTAACCATTTCACTTGACAAAGAGGTGGATGTATCGAGGGGCTGCGTTATCGTAAAGGGAGCAGAGCCCAAGACGGCCAAGGCCTTTACTGCGAAGATGCTCTGGATGGATGATAATCCTTTACAGGTCGGAGGGGATTACATCTTTAAAATTGGCACGAAACAGATGCCGGGAGTTTTGAAGGCCATAAGGCATAAGGTGGATGTCAATACCGGAGAATATCTTAAGGCGGATACCTTAGGCAAAAACGAACTTGCCCTTGTGGATGCGCTTTTGCAGGAAGAGGTGACTATTGACATCTTTGACGCTCACAAGACGCTCGGAGAATTTATCCTTATAGACAGACTTACCAACATGACCTCGGCCTGCGGAGTTATTACCGAAGTGACAGGCCGGGATGGTTATGAGGGCTCGGCCGTATTTGCGGACGGAGATGCAAAGGTCTGTGCGGATATTTACGATAAATATTATTATGACTCTCTGACAAAGAATATTAAAAGGGTGCCGGGGGAGCCTGTCATCTATAAGCCGGGAGATACGGTTCTGTTAAAGGGTGAGGGATATGAATATCCTGAAGATATGGATATTGTCTTTGAAGACAGGGCGGTCAGAATAAGAGGCGGTATTTTTGAAGGTCTTACTGCAGATAAGGCAGGAGATGTATGCATTAGTCCGGAAGGATTCGCACTAGCGGACAAAAAGCGCATCTTTGAAGCATATCGGAGGATTATTGTGAAATAATCAGGGGGCGAAAGTTATGGAAAATAATGAGTTAAAGAAGTATTTGAAACCTCTCGGCGCATGGTCGCTTTCTTTTGGCTGCGCCGTCGGATGGGGAACCTTTGTTATGCCGGGTACCACATTTTTGCCGGCAGCAGGCCCCATGGGTACGGCTATAGGTATGATAATCGGGGCGGTGGTAATGTTTGTAATAGGTATGAATTACCATTATCTTATGAACCGATATCCCGATGCCGGAGGTACACTTACCTATGCGGTAAGGACATTCGGATACGACCACGGATTTTTATCGGCGTGGTTTCTTTTGCTTGTATATGTGGCAATAATCTGGGCCAATTCCACAGCCATAGCTCTTATTACCAGATGCATATTCGGAGACCTTTTGCAGTTTGGGTTTCATTATCAGGTACTGGGCTATGATGTGTATTTCGGAGAAGTGGCAGTGTCAATGGGAGTCATTGTGCTTTTCGGGTTAATCTGTGCATATTTTAAAAGGCTTGCTATTATTTTGCAGTCATTTTTTGCCCTCCTTCTTATACTCGGAGTTATCGCCTGCGCGATAGCGGTTCTTTATACGAGGGGTTATGTCTTTCGGGAACTCACCTATAATTTTTCTTATATAAATCAGCCTAAAATATTTCAGGTATTTCATATTGTGGCGCTGGCCCCGTGGGCTTTCGTGGGATTTGAGTCGGTGTCAAACTCTGCTCAGGCATTTGATTTTTCCCTGAAAAAAGCCATAGTGGTTATGACGGCGGCTCTTATATCGGGAGCTTTTTGCTATATAGCCCTTACAGGCATTGCTGTATCGGCACTGCCGCAGGGATACAGAAACTGGCCATCCTATATGATGGATTTAGACAGTCTTGAGGGACTTGCGGCCATACCCGTGTTTAACGCTGTACATACGGTGCTGGGCAAAGGCGGGCTTGTTATGATAGGTCTCACGGTCTCGGCAGCTATTATCACCGGACTTATAGGTAACTTTACTGCCGGCAGCAGGCTGCTGTTTTCCATGGCCAAAGACGATATTATGCCGGAATGGTTCGGAAGGCTAAGCAAAGACAGCGTACCTAAAAATGCCGTGCTTTTTTTGACAGTGGTTTCGGTATTTATCCCCTTTGTGGGGCGCTCTGCCATAGGGTGGATAATAGATGTCAATACAATAGGAGCTGTTATAGCCTATGGATATACCTCTGCCTGTGCCTTTGCCGGAGCAAAGGAGGAAGGAAGGAAAACAACCCGCATTACAGGAATCATAGGACTGGTTTCATCGGTAATCTTCTTTTTCTATTTTATGACATGGGCAAACGGAGCTATGGCTACCGAGTCGTATCTCATCCTTGCTATCTGGAGCATAGTAGGGTTTGTGTATTTCAGATATGTGTTTATGAAAGATAAGGACGGCAAATTCGGCAAGACGCTGATAGTATGGGTGGGGACTCTTTTTTTGATTTTTTATACAACCCTTATGTGGATAAGACAGGCAACTGACAAACTGACTCATGATTTGATTACGGATATAAGCAGGTTTTACGAGGCGCATAGCACCGGCATAAGTCCCGGTATGATAGATGAGACAAATGAATATATTTCTGAGAAAATGCTGAGTACGGAGAGTCTGCTAAACAGAAACAGCGTAGTGCAGATGATAATCATAATGATAGCACTTGTTATTATGTTCAGCATATATTCTCTCGTGATGAAGAGGCAGAAGGAGGCTGAAAAAGAAAGGATAAAGGCTGAGGAGGCGAGCCAGTCAAAGACAATATTTTTGTCAAATATGTCTCATGACATAAGGACGCCCATGAATGCCATAATAGGGTATGCAAACCTTGCTGACAGGGATGAAAACAGCGCAGAGGAGATGAGGGAATACATCAAAAAAATCCAGACCTCGTCTCATCATCTTTTAGCGCTTATAAACGATGTGCTTGAAATGAGCAGAATAGAGAGCGGGCGCATGGATTTAGAGCCTGTAGAAGAGGATCTTATCAAAACTCTCGATGAGGCAAGGGATATGTTCTCTACTCAGATGAAGGAAAAACAGATAGACTTTAAGGTGAATTATATAGGAGTGGAAAACAGATATGTGTACTGCGATAAAAACAGA
>CAJOOU010000111.1 GCA_905236735.1 uncultured Eubacterium sp.
ATAGGCTGGTGGAGCGCAATTGGCGATATGCGTGGGGAATCACCCTCTCCGTCGCCGAAGGCGACGGAGAGAGTGCCCATATACACCTGTAAAATGGCCTGGGTGCTGGCGGCCTACTACGGCCTGCAGTCACTGCTTTACTACTGCTTTGTGGCGTGGCTGCCGACAATACTTGTATGCAAGGGATTTACAGCTTATACAGCCGGATATTTTGCTACATTAAATCAGCTGGCGGGTCTGCCTATGGCATTTTTTGTACCGGTGATAGCGGCCAAAATGAAGAATCAGAAGATGATGGCTCTTTTGGTAGCGGCAATGTATTTTGTGGGAATGGCCGTACTTTTTGTTTCGAACAGTCCGGCGCTCATAGGACTGGCACTGGTACTTACGGGCCTTGGAGCCGGCTCATCTACCTCGCTTGCGACTGTGGATATTACCTTAAGGAGCAGAGACGGCGCCGTTGCATCATCTCTGGCGGGGATGTCACAGTTTATAGGATATATTCTTGCTGCATCAGGACCTGCACTTCTCGGAAGAGTAAATGATATAACCGGAAACTGGAATCTGCCTATAGGGATTCTGATTGCCATGATAATAGTTATGACAGTGGTATCATATGTGGCAGGCGAGGACAGGACCATAGGATAATGAGACTTGAATTTGCCCACGGCTCGTAGTATTATAGATAGGAGTATATGCATTTAGTGCACATTTCGGCAAGGCAAAGTCAGAATGCTGCACTAATATGAGGAGATAAGGATGCAGGATTTAAACAATACACAATTTTTTAAGGCGGTACAAAACACTCAGGTGGAAGTAGCCGATGTATTAAAGGAAGTATATGAGGCACTTTCCGAAAAAGGTTATAATCCGACCAGTCAGATTGTCGGTTATATCATGAGTGGTGACCCGACATATATCACCAGTCATATGGGAGCGCGCAGCCTTATTATGAAAGTGGAAAGAGATGAAATCGTAGAGGAGATTTTCCGCTCTTATGTGGAAAATAACTTAAAGTAATGGTTCTGCTGGGTTTGGACTACGGAGAAAAGACTGTAGGTGTAGCGGTAACTGATCCATTGGGGATTACGGCGCAGCCACTCGAGACTATTTTTCGCTCAAATCCGACACATCTGAGAAGTACACTTCGCAGACTTGAGGAGATCATATGTGAGCGTAAGGCTGAAAAGATAGTACTCGGATATCCTAAAAACATGGATGACAGTGCAGGGTATAGATGTGAAGAAACCCTGAAGTTTAAAGAAATGCTTGAAAAGAGGCTGGGACTTGTGGTAGAGCTTGAAGATGAGAGACTTTCAACCGTGGCGGCGGAAGATATTCTCATAGAAAGCGGAGTAAAACCCGGGGACAGAAAAGCATATATTGATAAGATTGCAGCTCAGATAATACTTGAGCAGTATATAAACAGACAAGAGGCATAACGAATTGGAATCACTTTTATTTACAGATCCGAAAACCGGTGAAACGGAAAGCTTCTATGTAATAGAGGAAACTGTTTTAAGCGGCACTACATATTTACTTGTTTCTCTTGAAGAGGAAGGGGACTCGCAGGCGCTCATCCTTAAAGCTCTTCCGGGAGACGGAGAAGAAATTACATACGATATTGTGGAAGATGATGCGGAAATGGAGGCCATTTCCCGTATTTTTATGGAAATTCTTGACGATATCGTTATTGAATAACAGGAGGAAATTTTGAAAAAAACTAACAATTCCAAATTGAAAATCATTCCACTCGGCGGACTTGAGCAGATTGGAATGAATATTACTGCCTTTGAATACGAAGACAGTATTATTGTGGTGGATTGCGGACTCGCATTCCCGGAAGATGACATGCTCGGAATAGATCTCGTAATCCCGGATATTACATATCTGATGGATAATATTGACAGGGTAAAAGGATTTTTTATCACCCACGGCCACGAAGATCACATCGGTGCCATTCCTTATGTTTTAAAGGAGATAAATGTGCCGATTTATGCCACCAAGCTCACTGTTGGACTGATAGACAACAAGCTTAAAGAACATGACCTTTTAAACAAGGTTAAAAGAAAGGTGGTTTCCTACGGACAGTCTATTAACCTCGGGTGTTTTAGAGTGGAATTTATAAAGACCAATCATTCCATACAGGATGCTGCGGCACTGGCTATATATTCTCCGGCAGGTATAGTGGTACATACCGGAGATTTCAAGGTGGACTATACACCGGTGTTCGGAGATGCCATAGATTTGCAGAGATTCGGAGAGATAGGGAAAAAGGGTGTACTTGCCCTTATGTGCGATTCTACTAATGCGGAGAGGCCGGGATTTACCCAGTCTGAGCGCTCGGTGGGAAAGGCTCTCGATTCAATATTTGCAGAAAATGCGAGATCCAGAATCATAGTTGCCACCTTTGCATCCAATGTTGACAGAGTTCAGCAGATTATAAATACGGCGCACAAATACGGCCGCAAGGTCGTAGTCGAAGGAAGGAGCATGGTAAATATCATCGCCATAGCTTCCGAGCTCGGATATCTGTCCGTACCGGATAATACCCTTATAGAGATTGACCGGATGAAAGATTACCCGGACGAAAAGACGGTGCTTATCACAACGGGCTCTCAGGGTGAGTCCATGGCGGCTCTGTCAAGGATTGCCATGAACATGCACAAAAAGATATCCATTAAACCCGGAGATACAGTGGTATTTTCATCATCACCTATCCCCGGCAATGAAAAAGCGGTAACAAATGTAATAAATGAGCTTTATAAAAAGGGAGCTAATGTTATTTTCCAGGATACCCATGTATCAGGACACGCATGTCAGGAAGATATCAAGCTGATATATTCTCTGGTACATCCGAAGTATTGTATTCCGGTGCACGGAGAGTATAAGCATCTTGTCGCACACGGAGAAATCTGCAAAGAGCTTGGATGGGACAAGGATGATATATTTATCCTCCAGTCGGGTGATGTATTAGAACTCGATGAGACGGGGGCTAAAGTCACCGGCAAGGTTCAGGTGGGTAATATATACATAGACGGACTCG
>CAJOOU010000112.1 GCA_905236735.1 uncultured Eubacterium sp.
GCCGCTTATCTTATAAATGAGTGCGGCGTGGATGCGTATAATATTCTTGCCATAACCTTTACCAACAAGGCTGCCGGAGAGATGAAGACAAGGATAGCAGAGGAAGTGGGATTTGGAAGCGAAGGTATATGGTGCGCCACCTTCCACTCTACCTGCGTAAGAATACTCAGGCGTTTTATAGACAGGCTCGGCTATGATACGGGATTTACAATTTATGATACAGACGACCAGAAAACCCTTATGAAGCAGATAATAAAGAGTATGAATCTCGACCCTAAACTATATAAGGAAAGAACTCTTTTAGGAGCAATCTCAAAGGCCAAAGATGAGCTTATATCTCCTTTAGAGTACAGGCTCAAGGCACAAGGCGACTGGTCTCTTAAAACCACGGCGGAGATTTATACCAGATATCAGGAGGCACTTAAAAACAATAATGCCATTGATTTTGACGATCTTATTTTTAAGACGGTGGAGCTTTTGCAGGACCACGGCGATGTACTGAGGTATTATCAGGACCGTTTCAGATACATTATGGTAGATGAGTATCAGGATACCAATACAGCTCAGTTTGTACTTATAAAACTTCTCGCTGGCAGAAGTGAGAATCTATGCGTTGTGGGTGATGATGACCAGTCAATCTACAAATTCAGGGGAGCAAATATAAGAAACATCCTTGATTTTGAAAAAACATATCCGGGCGCAAAGGTGATAAGGCTTGAGCAGAATTACCGGTCGACGGGAAACATACTCGATGCCGCAAACGGGGTTATTTCCCACAATTCCCTTAGGAAAGGGAAAAACCTCTGGACGGCAAACGGTGCCGGGGAAAAAATATCTTTCAGCCAGTTTGACAATGCCTATGAGGAGGCGGACTATGTTGCACGCGCGATTAAATCATCGGTAAGACGGGGCGGCGCATTTATGGACAATGCTGTTTTATACCGCACAAACGCCCAGTCCCGTGTGCTCGAGGAAAAACTTATAAATGCAGGCATACCCTATAAGATAGTCGGAGGGGTAAACTTCTATGCCAGACGCGAGATAAAGGATATGATAGCCTATCTGTCCATGACGGATAATCCTGCGGATGACCTCGCAATAAGAAGAATCATTAATGTACCCAAAAGAGGTATAGGCCAGACCAGCATAGACCGGTTGCAGGAATACGCCGATATAAATGAAATCAGTTTTTATGATGCTATGCTTATAGCGGAAAGTATTCCTTCCATAAAAAGGGGAGCGGCCAAAATAAAAGAGTTTGCGGATTTTGCAATGGAGCTTAAACAGGCGGCAGACACAATGCGAATATCCGAACTTATGAAATTCATCATAGATAAGACAGGATATGTGGAAGAACTCAGAAACGAAAAAACTCTTGAGGCTGATACAAGAATAGAAAACATAGAAGAACTTTATAATAAAGTAGTAAACTACGAGGAGACGGCAGAAGAGGTGAGTTTGTCCGGATTTTTACAGGAGGTCTCTCTTGTGGCCGATATAGACTCGATGGATGAAGACAGCGATTATGCCGTGCTTATGACGCTTCACAGCGCCAAGGGACTTGAGTTTGACAATGTCTATATGGTGGGGATGGAAGACGGACTTTTCCCGAGCTATATGTGCATTACCTCGGATGACCCGACCGAGGTCGAAGAGGAAAGAAGGCTTTGTTATGTGGGAATAACCCGTGCCAAAAAGCATCTTTTCATGACGGCGGCAAAAATGAGGATGGTCAGAGGAGAGACACAGTATAACGGAATTTCCAGATTTGTAAAGGAAGTACCCAAGGAACTTATTGACGGATATATACCCAAAAGCTACGCCGAAAAGCTTATGTTTAACACTCCTGAAAAGAAAAGCTACAGTGTAAAGAAACCATATTCCGCAGGAGTTTCATCAGCGGCTGTAAAGGGCAAAGACCTTGTGATAAAGGACGCTTCGGCTCTGGGCTATAAGGTGGGCGACAGAATTGTGCATACCAAATTCGGAGAGGGAGTCGTTACGGAGATAGAAGAGGGCGGCAGGGACTTTGAGGTCACTGTCATCTTTGACGGCCCGGGCCAAAAGAAAATGTTTGCTTCTTTTGCAAAGCTTAAGAAGGTCTGACTTTAGAATTATTTTATTTGTATTAGCGTGTGATTTAGCGTACAATACTTTTATTGAAAAACTGCGCGCCAAAGCGAGAGGGTGCAGTAATAATAGACGGAGAAAAAATATGGATAATACAAACAACGAAGAATACTGCCACCTGTGCCACCGTCCGGCATCGGAAGCAGGTAAAATGATACATCTGCCGACAAACATCTGCGTATGTAATGACTGTCTGCAGGGGACGATAAACAGCATGAACAATATGCCTTTTAACTTCGGCAACTTCGGTTTCACTCAGGCTCCTTCACAGGATAACGCCCGGCAGGAAGAAACAGAGCCGGAAGAAGGCACGGAAGATACCGCCGAAAACAAAGAGAAAAAAGGCCCGACCATAAGCATGATTAATCTTGGCGATATCGCCGGAATGTTCCCGGGAATGGGTCAGGGAGTAAAGGTGAAAAAAAGAGACAAGGATAAGCCCATCACTCCTATTATAGACCTTAAGGATATACCTGCGCCTCATAAGATAAAAGAGATGCTCGATGAGTATGTGGTAGGACAGGAAAAGGCCAAGAAAATAATGTCCGTAGCCGTATATAATCATTACAAGAGGGTGGCTACCGGCACTATGGACGATATAGAAATAGAAAAATCCAATATGCTTATGATAGGACCTACCGGCTGCGGAAAGACCTACCTTGTAAAAACCCTTGCAAGGATACTCAATGTACCGCTTGCCATAGCTGATGCGACCTCTCTTACCGAGGCCGGTTATATAGGAGACGATATAGAAAGCGTGCTCACCAAACTCCTTCAGGCTGCAGACAATGATGTGGAAAAGGCTGAGCAGGGCATAGTATTTATAGATGAGATTGACAAGATTGCCAAAAAGAGAAATACCAATCACAGAGATGTGAGCGGAGAGAGCGTGCAGCAGGGTATGCTAAAACTCCTTGAGGGCGCTGAAATAGAGGTGCCGGTCGGAGCAAACAGCAAAAACGCAATGGTACCCATGGTGACTATAGACACCCAAAATATTCTTTTTATCTGCGGCGGTGCCTTCCCTGACCTTGAAGAAGTCATTAAAGAGAGGCTGAACAAAGAATCGTCAATGGGATTTAAGGCCGACCTTAAGGATAAATATGATGAAGACGACAACCTCCTTTTGCAGGTCAAGGTAGAGGATGTCAGAAAATACGGTATGATACCCGAGTTTTTGGGAAGGATGCCCGTGCTCTTTGCTCTGGAGGCTTTGTCTGAGGATATGCTGGCCAAGATACTTACAGAACCGAAGAATGCTATCCTTAAACAGTATCGGAAGCTTTTGGAACTCGACGAGGTGGATTTGCAGTTTGATGATGATGCGGTAAGGCAGATAGCCAAAAAGGCCAAGGAAAAAGAGGTCGGAGCCAGAGCTCTCAGGGCTATTATCGAAGAGTTTATGCTCGATATCATGTATGAGATACCAAAAGACGATAATATCGGCAGGGTTATTATCACCGGGGATTATATAGAAAACAAAGGTGCCCCGACCATAGTTATGAGGAATATACCGAGAATAGAGCAGGCATGATAGCACTTAAGATTACCGAAGTAAAAGAATTTATGAACCACCTCCTTATGATGGATACTTTTGACAGGTTTTCCCTTGTGTCTGCGGAGGTTGTAAGAGACTACTCCGTGAGTATGGACGGCAGGATTTCGGACCGGTTTTATTCCGAAGAGGAAAGGGAGATTCTGGGACTTAAAGGAGAAAGATTCCTGAAGTATTCCCAAATGAGACCTCTCATCCATACCCATATTAAGGGCAAAAGGGCGCCTCTATGCATAAAGGTGACTCTGGCAATGAGTAAAGCCGTTGCCTTTGATAATATGAAAGGCTCGCCGGATAAGGACAGCAATATCGAGGACTTTCTGCTCAATATCAGGTTTGACCCAAGAGGACTTGTTTTGACCTGCGGGGTTTCCTATGCGTCCTTTGCTCCGGAAAAGAATACGGAAATGCTCTGGGATGAGTTCATCACTTCGTTTTTACAGTCCCAGGGTATTGCTTTTGAAAAGGTATAGAAATATATAGACATAATGTAGTTTCTGTGATAAGTTAATGTAGTATTAAAAACTACATCAATGGGCGAAGCTTTTTCGCCTTATAAAGGAGATTATTATGAGCTACAAAATTATAATAGATAGCTGTGGGGAACTTACCGATGAGATGAAGGCAAGCGGAAGGTTTTCAAATGTAGCGCTGGGACTTAGTGTCGGAGATTATCATATCACTGACGATGAGAGTTTCGACCAGCTTGACTTTTTAAAGAGGGTGGATGAAAGTCCGGTAGGACCTATGTCTACCTGTCCGTCTCCTGAAGCTTTTATGAAGGCTTATGAGGGAGATGAGGAAAGGGTTTATGTGGTAACTCTTTCATCGCAGCTTTCAGGCTCTTATAATAGTGCGGTTCTGGCGAGAAACTTATATTTTGAGGAGCATGGTCAGGATAAAAAAATCCATGTGGTTGATTCAAAGTCGGCATCTGTGGGAGAGACCATTATAGGCAAGATGATTTACGACTGCGAAGAAAAGGGAATGAGTTTCGAGGAAACCATAGAGCAGGCAGAAAACTACAGGGATGAGATAAATACATTTTTTGTACTTGAGTCACTTGAGACCTTAAGGAAAAACGGAAGACTTTCAAATCTCAAGGCTTTTGTCGCGAGCAAACTTAATATTAAGCCGGTTATGGGCTCCACCGATGAGGGCTCGATTCAGCAGCTCGACCAGGCCAGAGGCATGAATAAGGCTCTTGATAAGATGGTAGAGCTTATAGTAAAGGCAACTCCGAGTCCGCAGTTAAAAGTGCTCGGACTTTCTCACTGCAACAATGCCGAGAGAGCGGAGTTCGTTAAGAAAAAACTTAAACAGGCGGCAGATTTTAAAGATATCATCATATTAAATACCAGAGGCGTTTCCACAATGTACGCCAACCAGGGCGGTATCATTATAGCTGTATAGCTCCGGAGCGGGTGCAGTTTAATAATAAGGGGGTCTCATATGAAAAAAACAGAGAACTATTTTGAAAGCAGCAATGGGGAAAATACGGTAAAGTATTATGTATATGAGCCGGATGATGCTGATATAAAGGCCGTCATCCAGTTTGTCCATGGTATGGCAGAACATATCGAAAGATACGAGGATTTTTTTGAATATCTTACCGGAGAAGGATTTGCCGTTTACGGCGATAATCATATAGGCCATAAGGACAGCGTAAAGTCAGATGATGACCTTGGCTACTTTGCACATGAGGACGGCTGGAAATGCCTCGTAAAAGATGAGCACCGTCTCACGCAGATAATCAGAAAGGATTATCCTGACCACAGGATATTCATCTACGGTCACAGCATGGGCTCATTTATTACCAGAGCCTATATTTCGAAGTTTTCGGATGATGTGGCAGGAGCTGTTATTTCCGGAAGTGCCGGTAAAAATCCGGCTCTCGGAGCCGGCAAAAAGCTCACGGCGCTAACCCGTAAGATAAAGGGAGAGCGCTACAGGAGCCCTCTTATCACGGCGATAATGTTCGGCAGCTACAACAAAAGATACAAAAATGTAAAGACTGCCTATGACTGGCTCACCAGAGACGAGTCGGTTGTTGCTGCATATGAGGCTGATAAATATTGCGGATTCATGTTTACCACGAGCGGATATATGGACCTTATGAATGTGCTTGAGTATGTCACAGATAACTCCTGGTATGAAAAGGTTCCAAAAAAACTGCCGATGTTTTTCATAGCCGGAGAAATGGATCCGGTAGGCAACTGGGGAGCAGCCTATGTTGAGATAGACGAGAAGTTTAAAAAGCTTTCAATGGCGGATGTGACGGTAAGGCTTTATCCTGAAATGCGGCACGAAGTCCACAATGAAATCGGCAAGGAAAAGGTGTGGCGTGATGTTACTTCCTGGATTAACGATAGATTGTAGTGGAGAGGATCATGTTACATTTTATATTAGGAAACAGTGGCAGCGGGAAAACCCGCTGCCTTTATGAAACAATAATTAAAGAATCAGACCAAAATCCGGCAAAGAAGTATATTATGCTTGTGCCGGATCAGTTTACCATGGAGACACAAAAGGAGCTGGTGACCTTACATCCGGGTAAAAGTGTCGGTAATATAGATATTCTGTCATTTTCGCGCCTTGCGCATCGTCTTTTTGAAGAAAAGGGCAGGACGGGACGCCCCGTTCTGGACGATACAGCGAAAAACTTTCTTATAAGGCGCATTATTTCCGAAAACGAAGATAAACTTAAAATATTAAATCCTACAGCTTTAAAGAAAATAGGTTGTATAGATGAGATTAAGTCATTTATCAGCGAACTTATGGTTTACGGTGTAACTCCGGACGACCTGGCGAGGATGTCGGACGAGTCGGATATGAGCGCCCTGTCTCTGAAACTGGACGATATCTATCTGATATATGAAAAATTCCTCGAAAAGGCTCTTGACGGAAACATCCTTGCCGAAGGCATACTTGAGGAGGCGGGCCTGCTTGCGGACTCCTCCGATATGCTTAAAGGGTGCGTTATTGCCTTTGATGGATTTACGGGATTTACCCCGGTGCAGCTCAAGTTTATAGAGATACTGATGAAAAAATCGTCGGATGTTTATGTGGCGGTTACCGTTGATGAAAATACCGACATATCAAAGGCTCTGCCCATGCACGAGCTTTATTTTATGAGCGTAAAGATGATTACGGAGCTTAGAGGCATGGCAGAGTTAAACGGTATATCTGTTGATGTGCCGCAGTATGTAAAGGGAGAAAAACGGTTTGCGCTAGCTCCGGCTCTTTCTCATCTTGAAAAGAATATTTTCCGCCCGTTTTCATACAGATACATATTAAAAGAAGGCGACAAGCAGATAAATATTTTCTCTGCTTCTACCCCTAAGGACGAGATGATATTTGCGGCAAGAAAGATAAGAGATATGGTAAAGGAGGGGTATTCATTTAGAGACTTTGCCGTGGTAACGGGGGACGCTGTAGGCTATGAAAACTACGCAAGAGAGGTGTTTGATGCCTATAATATCCCTGTGTTTCTTGATGAAACCCACAACCTTGTTTTTCATCCTTTTACCGACGCCCTTCGTGCGATAATGCAGATGGCTGAGGAGGATTATTCTTATAAAAGCGTATTCGCATATTTAAGGAGCGGGTTTAGCGCCCTTGATACGGAAGCTATAGACAGGCTCGAAAACTATGTGCTTTCGTCAGGCATAAGAGGTTACTCGTCGTGGAACAGGCAGTGGAAGAAAAAGTCCGTAAGTGATGAGCTTTTGGCTGTTTTAAACGAGGCAAGGGAGGTCTTTGTTACCGAAGTCGGTGATATAGTAAAGGCGCTAAAGGATAAGGACCTTACCGTAGGGCAAAAGACGAGGCGGTTTTACGGGTTTATCACTGAAATGAAAATGGGAGAGGCCCTTGCAAAGAAAAAAGAAGAGTTTGAGAGCAAAGGAGATTTTACAAGGAGCAGGGAGTATGCCCAGATATATGAAACCGTACTTCGCATCTTTGAAAAACTTGATGCGGCTCTAGGAGGAGAAATAATATCCGCCGAAGAGTACAGAAAACTTTTGGAGGCGGGATTTACATCGGGCAGTCTCGGCGTGCTTCCGGCGGGCAAGGACTCTGTTATAGTGGGAGATATAGAAAGAACGAGGATAAGCAATGTAAAGGTGCTCTTTTTTGCCGGAGTAAATGACGGCATCATCCCGAATATGACAGGAGAGGGCGGAGTTTTGTCGGAGCAGGAGAGGAGATACCTTTTGGGCAAGGGCGAAAGTATAGCCTATGGCGCCAGGGAAAATGCCATGCTCAAAAACTTCTATCTCTACCTTACCCTTACAAAACCCAAAGAGAGGATTTACATCACATATGCAAGGACTTCGCCATCGGGAGAGACCTTAAAAAAATCCTATCTTATCGGCGTAGTGGAAAACCTCTTTGACGGACTTTCGACCGGATTTATACCATCGTATGATGATGAAGAGTTTAAGGCAGAGGTCATCTATACTCCCCAAAGCGCCTTTTGCGCATTTGCAAATACGGTAAGGGAGGATATTGTCTCACAAAGAAATCTGAGTGAGGATGTAAAGGCTGGATATTTCTGGTATAAAAAAAGCAATCAGCCTGCAGTTAAAAGGGTGATTGACAGTGCGTTTTTAAGTAACGGGAAAAGAAGGCTGTCCGATGCAAAGGGGATATACGGAGACAAGCTTAAAATGAGTATATCAAAGCTTGAAAAGTATTCTGCCTGTGCATATTCGTATTTCTTAAACTATGGGCTCTATTTAAAGGAGAGGGAAAGCTATTCGTTTGAGGCTTTTGATATGGGTAATATTTACCATGATGCGATAAATATTCTTACGGGCGAAATAGAAAAACGCAGGCTTTCGTTTGCCGATATCACAGAAGAAGACCTCGAAACTCTTACAGGTATCGCCATAGATGCGGCGCTTAAAGAATACGAGGATAGCGCTCTTTTTTCTACAGGGCGGCTTTCATATATGGCAAAGAGGATGAGGAGGGTATTTACCCGTACGGCAGGCACTGTAGCCGCCCAGATAAGGGCAGGAAGATACGGGGTGTTTGCGCACGAGGAAGGATTTTCGCTTGACTATGGAAATATGTCTTTGGTAGGTAAAATAGACAGGATTGATGCGGCGCAGATAGGAGAGGAAGTGGCTCTTAGAGTGGTAGACTATAAATCTTCGGAAAGGGATTTTTCTTTAAACGAGTTTTATGAGGGACTCTCTTTGCAGCTGCCGCTTTATATGAATGCTGCTATAGACAAGGCCAAAAGAGAGTTTAAAGGTAAACATCCTGTGCCTGGTGCCCTGCTTTATTTCGGCATGACAGACCCCGTTATAGAGTCGGACGCCGACTTGCCGGATGAAAAAATAGAAGAAGAAATAAGCAAAAAACTAAAGATGAAGGGGTATCTGAATGAGGATGAGGATATTTTAAAGGCGACGGATGAGGAGCCGGGAAACTCATCTTTGGTGGCTTATTTCGGCTACAATAAGGACGGCAGTCTATCCAAAAACTCTAAAGTGCTTTCAAAGGAGCAGTTCGAGGATATACTAAAGGCGGCAAATGATAAGGCGGGAGAGCTCGGCATGAAGATATCTGCCGGAGTGATTGATATTAATCCGTTTGTGCTTGATAAAAAGGACGGATGTAAATACTGCCCGTACAGCGCTGTATGCGGCTTTGACAAACACATCCCGGGCTTTAACAAAAGAAAGCTCGTAAAAAGGGATGATGATGAGGTGCTGGAGCTTTTATCGCAGCGCATTAGAGAGGGTGCAGTAATAGAGGAAAAAACATGAACTACACGGAAAACCAACAAAAGGTAATAGATACCCGCGGCAACAACATCCTTGTTGCTGCGGCAGCAGGCTCGGGTAAGACCGCGGTCTTGGTGCAGCGTATTATTACAATGATTACCAAAGAAAGAGTAGATATAGATGCCCTTCTTGTCGTGACCTTTACAAAGGCAGCGGCAGGAGAGATGAGGGAGAGGATACTTTCAGGGATAGAAAAGGCGATTGGCGAAAATCCTTCGGACGGTTTTTTACGCAGACAATCGGCTCTTATTCATAATGCCCGGATTTGTACCATAGACAGCTTTTGTCAGTCTGTTATAATGAATTATTTTTACAAAACCTCCCTTGAGCCCACATTTAAAATAGGTGATGAGAGTGAGATGAAGCTCATAAGGAGCGATTTGCTGGAGGCTCTGCTTGAGGAAAAATACAGCGGCAGTGATGAGGATTTCTTTGATTTTGCGGAGAGTTTTGCGGGGGATAAAAACGATAATAATCTTGCTGAGCTGATAGAGACTCTGTACGATTATTCCATGAGCTATCCATGGCCAAAGGAGTATCTCGAAAACTGTAGGAAGAAATATGATATAAATTCTGCTGAAAAACTGGAAGCTTCAAACTGGCTTCTTCTTGCGGCAGATGAAGCATATTTTATTCTTAAATCTTCTATAAGCAGGCTGAATAGAGCGCTTAGTCTCTGCAAAAGAGAGGATGGACCGGGGCAGTATGAGGAGCAGATGGTTTCGGAAATTGCCATGCTTGAAGAAGCGTTATCGGACAGGTCATACAAAGGGCTTAAAAAGGCATTTTTTTCTTTTGAATTTAAAAGGCTGCCGTCCAAAAAGAACGAGGCGTGCTCAGAGGAGATAAAAAAGGAAGCAGCCGATTTAAGAAAAAAAGCAAAAGATGCAATAGAAAAAGCTCAAAAGGAGATTTTTACGGACGAAGAGGACATCCTCTATCAGATTAATTTTGCCAAAAAAAATGTAAATACTCTTATAGATCTTACTCTCGAATTTGCGGAAAAGTTTGCGGCGGAAAAGGAAAAAAGGAACATCCTCGATTTTTCGGACCTTGAGCATTTTGCCCTGGGTATACTCAGAAACCCCGATTCGGATGAGCATGAGCCTACCGATATAGCTATCGAGATGAGAAACATCTACAAAGAGATAATGGTGGATGAATATCAGGACTCCAATGATGTGCAGGAAGCCATACTTACGGCGATATCAAACGGCAAAAACATGTTTACCGTAGGTGATGTCAAACAGAGCATTTACGGGTTTCGTATGGCGCGTCCGCAGCTTTTTATGGATAAATATGAAAGTTACGCTGGAGGAGACGACGGTGAAAGGATACTTTTGTCCC
>CAJOOU010000113.1 GCA_905236735.1 uncultured Eubacterium sp.
CTGCATTGCTTTGACGATAAATATATACCGGGACTTAAGAGTCTGACGGATATGGTACACGGAGAAAGTGATGGGAAAACAAAGATATTCTTTCAGTTTCTTCATCATGGCAGGTATTCAAAAAGAAAAGACATTGGCGGAGTAGAGGCTGTAGCGCCGTCAGAAGTGCCGTCGCCTTATACGAAATTTGAGATGCCGCATGCTTTAAGCCGGGAGGAAATAAAGGAAATAGTCGGCTTTTATGCCAACGCTGCGAGGATAGCCAGGGCAGGAGGAGCAGACGGTATAGAAATATGCACAAACTCGGGATATCTGATTGGCCAGTTTTTTTCACCGGTTACCAATCTAAGGGAAGATGAATATGGTGGAAGTTTTGAAAACCGTATGAGATTTTTCTTTGAAATAGTAGATGCAGTAAGAAAAGAGGTGGGTGAGGATTTTGCCCTTACCGTCAGAATAGGAGGCAGTGACCTTATTGCGGGCAGCAATACTTTGGATGATGCGGTGCAGATTGCAAAAGCCATATCGGACTGCGGAAAGATAGATGCGATAAGTGTGACGGGCGGCTGGCATGAGTCCCCGGTGCCGCAGGTAACCATGGAGATGCCTCACGATGCTTTCAGTTATCTCGGCAGAACAATAAAAGACAGTGTGGAGATTCCGGTTATGATGTCAAACCGGCTCGGTATAGAAGCGGCAGAAAGGTATGTAGAGATGGGAGCGCTTGATTTTGCCGTATTTTCAAGAGCTTTTCTGGCCGACCCACAGTTTGCAGTTAAGGCAAGGGAAGGCAGGTATGATGAGATAAGATACTGTATCGGCTGTAATCAGAAGTGCCTTGACAGGCTGCTTACAGGCAGAGGTATAGTAGGATGTCTGGCTAATGTATCCTGCGGTCTTGAGTGTGACTATATAAATGATGAAAAAATTCTGCCCGATATGGAATTGTCCTCAGAAAAGGAAAGGATTCTTGTGGTGGGAGCAGGTCCTGCCGGACTTGAATTTGCGAGGGTGGCATCGGCAAGAGGCCATGAGGTGACGATATGTGACAGAAAGGATACTGCCGGAGGACAGATGATATATGCGGCAATGCCCCCGAGAAGAGAGGATATACTCTTGCTGAGGGATTATCTTGAAAATGTCTGTAGAAAGCAGAATGTGAAATTTGAATTTGGCAGGGAAATTTCGGCAAGTGAAATAGAAGCCCTTGTAAATGAAGGAAACTATGACAGGGTAGTTATTGCCACGGGCTCAAAGGCCGCGCCGGTAAATATTCCGGTGGAGGAAGGAGCAAATGTGGTAAGAGCGCTGGACTGTCTCGCAAAAAAGGCTGTGACAGGAAGAAATGTTTTTGTAGTAGGAGGCGGAGCAGTAGGCACGGAGTGTGCCCTTTTTCTGGCAGAAGAAGGAACACCTTCCGCCGAAGCAGTGCGCTCATTTCTGATTTTCGGCATGGACGAGCCGGAGAATATAGCAAAACTTTTAAACAAAGGGGCGAAAAAGGTAAGCATTAGCGGACGGAAGATAGGAAAGGGCATAGGTCCGGGTACTAAATTCTCGATGATGGCAAGGCTGGGTCAGTTGAATGTAAATATGTACAAGGGCACACATGTGGTTGAGATAAAAAAAGACGGAGTTGTCCTTGAAGATGAAGAAGGAAGGCGCAGCTTTGAAAAGGCTGATACGGTGGTAATTGCGACCGGTGCCATTGCGAATGGCTCTCTTTACGAAGAGATTAAAGCTTCATCGTGCGGTGCAAAGATTAATATAATAGGAGATGCGGATAAGGGAGGTCATATTTCGGATGCCATGGAGGTGGCATATGATCTTGCTGTTACGATATAAAGGATATGCTAAGAGATATAGATTTAAATGCAGTTTCTGACGGAAAGCTGTATATGGCAAAGGATATGGCCAGAATTGACTGTCATGACTGTAAAGGCTGCAGCGAATGCTGCAGGGGAATGGGACAGTCAATTATGCTTGACCCTTATGATATTTATAATTTAACCATAAGCCTTGATATGAGCTGCGAGCAGCTTTTGTCGCGATATGTGGAGTTTGGAGTGGATGGAGGAGTTATTATTCCAAACATGAGGATGCAGGAGAATACCGGCGCCTGTGGATTTCTTACCGAAGAAGGCAGATGCAGCGTACATGATATAAGACCTGGCATATGCAGACTTTTCCCGCTGGGAAGGTATTATGACGGAGAGGGCTTTAAATATTTCCTGCAGGTAAATGAATGTAGCAAAAAGGATAGAACCAAGATGAAGATATTTAAATATCTGGGGATAGATGATTTGCAGAAATATGAGAAGTTTGTATGCGACTGGCATTATTTTATTCTGGATGTGCAGAAGAAACTGAACGAAAATCCGGAGAGTTTTGAGTCTGCAAATGAGGATAATATTTTTCTGCTAAACCTGTTTTATATGATGGTATATAACAGGGATGTGGCTTTTTATACCCAGTTTTATGAGAGGCTTGCTCTTGCAAAGCACAGGCTTTTTGGATAAAAAAGAGCGGCTTTTAAAAGAATGCCTGTTTTGCCGTTATCCGAAACTGTGTGTATAAGGTTGTCAAGTGCCGGTGTTTTAAAGTGATAAATCGCTAAAGCGAATTTGCGGCCGGTGTTGCGAAAAATCAAAAAATATAGTATAAATTTTATTAATAACACAGTTTTGGAAAAGGAGAATAAAATGGCATTAAATGACAGTTTGAGAGCGGATTTGATAAAGGAACTTCAGGAAACTGTAGAAGATGAGGGAAAAGAGGATATAAAAAAAAGATATGATCCTCAGACCAATACGCTCTACGGAGAAAATGCGGGAGACGCATATACGAACGATGAAATCCGTGAAGGAGTAATGTATTATAAGTACCAAAAGGAAAAGGTGGCTACCTCCAAGAATGAAGCCTATTACTGTGAGATGGCGGCCTATGCACTCGACAGCGTATATAAACAGAGAAGAGACTTTAATATAGACAAGGGCGTGCAAAACGATTTGCAGCGTTTTGTTATGGCAAGGGGATTGTCAAAGGGAGCTGTCATAGAACAGGCACTGAAGTTTTATATGGAGTTTGAGAAAAAGAGGGGAAAATAAATGGCAGAGCTTAAATGCCCACATTGCGGACAGGCTTTTACGGTAGATGATACAGAACTTGATTCTATAATTCGTCAGATAAGGGACTCGGAATTTGAAAAAGATCTGAGAATGCGTACCGGTGAGCTTGAAAACCACCTTAAGGAAAAGCATGAGCTTGAGCTTAGGGCGAGCGAAAACAAAATAAGGCTTGAGGCGCTCAAAGAAAATGAGGATGAGATAGAAGCGCTTAAAGAGGAACTTAAAAAGGCAAAGGATGAGAATTATACCTATAAAACCAGACTTGAATCGTTTGAGGATAAAAAACGGCTTGCGGTAATGGAGGCAATTAAAAAATCCGAAGATGAAAAAAAGGACCTCGAAAGCCTTCTTGTGCAGGAAAGGGATAAGGGCAGGCTTTTAATTAAACAGAAGGATGAGCAGATTGCCTACTACAAGGATTTAAAAACCAGAATGTCTACCAAAATGGTCGGAGAGACTCTTGAACAGCACTGCGAAATCCAGTTTAACCAGCTTCGCGCTACGGCATTTAAGGATGCGTATTTTGAAAAAGATAATGATGCGAAAAGCGGCAGTAAAGGAGATTATATCTACCGTGAATGTGATGAGAACGGAGTAGAGATAGTCTCTATTATGTTTGAGATGAAAAACGAAATGGATGAGACCGCTACCAAGCATAAAAACGAGGATTTCTTTAAGGAACTTGATAAGGACAGGAGAGAAAAAAACTGCGAATATGCGGTCCTGGTTTCTCTGCTTGAGGCAGACAGCGAACTTTACAATGCCGGAATCGTAGATGTGTCTTACAGATATGAAAAAATGTATGTAGTAAGGCCGCAGTGTTTCATTCCCATTATTACACTGCTCAGGAATGCAGCCATGAATGCGCTTTCATATAAAAAGGAGCTTGCGTTTGTAAAAAATCAGGATATAGATATTACCAATTTCGAAGACAGCCTTATGAAATTCAAGGATGATTTCAGCCGCAACTATACACTTGCGCATAATCATTTTGATAAGGCGATAGATGAAATCGACAAAACAATACAACATCTCGAAAAAGTAAAAAAAGAGCTCCTTGGTTCGGACAACCAGCTCAGGATAGCAACCGGTAAGGTCGAAGATGTCAGCGTAAAGAAGCTGACCAGGGGCAATCCTACGATGAAGGCCAAGTTTGAAGAACTGAAAAGTAAATAAATCTTACAACAAATTTAAGAAATATTTTGTTTACATTACAAGCAATGGTAGTATAATTATTTCTTGTGATGGAGACTAAAGTTTTAAAAAAAGAATTAGGTGAAAAATTAAAAACGGCTATGCCGATACTTGTTTTTATGCCGGTTTATATGGTGTGGTTTAAGATTCTTGAACTGGTGCCGTTTAAATTCTGCTATCGTACGGATTTATGGATAGATGGGAGCTTTCCGTTTATAAAATATTTCATAATGCCTTATTTTGTGTGGTTTGCGTTCATTCCTTTCGTGGCGGTATATCTGCTGTTTAAAGACGAAGATGAATTCAGGCTGTTTCAGAATATGATGATAGGCGGTATGATAATCTTTCTTATCTTAAATACATTTTTTCCGACGGCTATATCTTTAAGACCCGCTTATGTTACGGGAAGTGATATTTTCAGTCGTCTCGTCAGGTATCTCTACAGTATTGATACCGCTACAAATGTATTCCCGAGCATACATGTCTATACTACCGTAGTTGCCTTTGCATCTATGATGCAGTGCAGGGGCAGGCTGGCTAATAATATTTTTTTCAGACTTGCGGAGGGAATGCTTTGCGTATCTATAATACTTGCAACGATATTCCTCAGACAGCATTCGCTACTCGATGTAGCGTCTGGCTTCCTGATGGGTATGGGGATGAATTATATTATTAC
>CAJOOU010000114.1 GCA_905236735.1 uncultured Eubacterium sp.
CCGGCCATTATGGACAAATACACCAGAGCCCGTCACGCCCTCGAAAACGGAGCGGATATGGTGCTGGAGCTCCCTGTTATGTGGGCTACGGCAAGCGCAGACTACTTTGCGGAAGGCGCGGTGAAAATACTTGACAGGCTCGGATGCGTTTCTCATCTGGCATTCGGATGCGAGCACGAAGACATAGAAATGCTCACGGCGCTCGGCTCATTATATGCAAGGGAGCCTGAAGGCTACAGGCTGGCTCTTCGCCATGCCTTGAGAGAGGGATATTCTTTCCCGGCAGCCCGTTCTGCCGCTTCCCAGCTTTTTTATATGCAGAATAAAAACGATTTCACATATCTGTGGCCGCCGAACTGCTCGCCCGAGCAGATTAAAAGTACGCTCGAAGAGCCCAATGCCATACTTGCGGTGTCGTATATAAAGCATCTGATAAAAAGCCATTCAAACATTACCCCCGTCCTTATCAAAAGGCAGGGCGGCGCATTTCATCAGACTACTCCGGATGTCAAGTATTCTTCGGCTACGGCAGTAAGGACGGAAATGAAGAGGCTCCTTAAAAGAGGTCTGGATTTAAAGGAGAGCGCGATGCTTAAGAGCGCGGTGCCGCCGTCGGTGTTTGATACTCTTACCTATTATGATAAAGAATACGGGTTTGTGGCTCCAAATGATTTCTCATCGGAGCTTAGATATATGATAATGAGGAGTACCGAGGATATGCTTGCGGGATATCTGGACGGAGGAGAGGATCTGGCGAGAAGATGCAAAAACATGCTCGGCGAGTTTGAAAATTTTGAAAAATACTGCGATATTCTCAAAGCGAAATCATACACGCATACAAGAATCAGCAGATATTTAAACCATATTGTTCTTGGAATCACGAGTTTTCTCCTTACGGAAATCTCCCTTCAGGAGGAGGGAGTATATGCGAGAGTGCTTGGGTTTAGGGCATCGGCGGAAAAGCTGATGAGCCTGGTTAATGAGAGGGCAAATATTCCGGTGATTACGAGTCTGGCTAAAAGTATGGGCAAAATACCTTTTGAGGCCCAGACTGCTCTTGACACCGATATTTTTGCATCCAATCTCTATACCCATGCGCAGAAGGATGTTTCGGGTGTTAAGTATATTGACGAGCTTTCGAGACCCCTGGTTGTGGTCGGTGACGAGGCTCATAAACCAAAAGAGCAGAATATATACTAACTATTACTTGAAACATTGAAAATACTAAGCTATAATACAAATTGTATGCTTAAAAATACAAAAAAGGAGAAGATGAAATGAGTAATCAAGTCGTAAAACCTTTTAAAAAGGTGCTTGTTGCAAACCGTGGAGAAATTGCAATAAGAGTGTTCAGAGCATGTTCGGAGCTTGGAATTGGAACAGTTGCAATTTATTCAAAAGAAGACAAGTATGCGCTTTTCCGTACAAAGGCTGACGAAGCATATCCTCTCGAGGAGGATAAGGGACCTGTAGATGCTTATCTTGATATTGATAAAATTATCCGTATCGCCAAATATGCCGGAGCTGATGCCATACATCCGGGATACGGATTTTTATCCGAGAACCCTGATCTTGTAAAAGCCTGCGAAGACAACGGAATCACATTTATCGGACCTTCTGCGGAAATCATGAACAAGATGGGTGACAAGATCTCATCTAAGCAGATGGCTATAGAAGCTGAGGTGCCTATTATTCCGGGTATCGACCATGCTGTTAAGTATGCCGATGAGGCAATGGAAATTGCCGATATGGTAGGTTACCCTGTTATGCTTAAAGCATCAAACGGCGGTGGCGGTAGAGGTATGCGTATCGTCAATGCCAAAGAGGATATGGAAAAGGAATTCGAAGAAGCCAAAAACGAGTCTAAAAAGGCCTTCGGAGATGACAAGATTTTCATTGAAAAATATTTAAGAAAACCAAAACATATAGAAGTACAGATTTTGGGAGATAAGTACGGCAATATCGTTCACCTTTTCGACCGCGACTGCTCAGTTCAGCGTCGTCACCAGAAGGTAGTGGAGTACGCTCCTGCATTTATGATTCCGGAAGAGACCAGAAAGATTATTTTCGAATCAGCCATCCGCCTTGCAAAGAAGGTAGGCTATGTTAATGCCGGAACACTCGAATTTTTGGTTGACTCAGATAACAATCCTTATTTTATAGAGATGAATCCGCGTATCCAGGTTGAGCACACGGTATCCGAGGAGATTACCGGTATCGACCTCGTTCAGGCGCAGATTCTTGTAGCAGAGGGCTATGCGCTTCCGAGTCCGGAAATAAATATTCCTAATCAGGAGAGCATAAAGTGTCTCGGATATTCTATCCAGACCCGTGTAACCACAGAAGATCCTGCGAACGGATTTTTGCCTGACACCGGAGAGATTACCGTATACCGCTCAGGTTCCGGCTCGGGTATCCGTCTTGATGGAGGCAATGCCTATACAGGAGCAAAGATTACACCATACTATGACAGCCTTCTTGTAAAGATTATTTCGTTCGGCAGAACCTTTGATATAGCTGTATCAAAGTCCATGCGAGCACTTCGCGAGATGAGAATACGAGGCGTCAAGACAAATATTGCCTTCCTTATTAATGTGCTTAATGAGGAAATGTTTGTAAACGGCGGCTGGTATACAACTTATATAGAAGAAACTCCTTCACTTTTCGAACTTGAGCAGTCTCAGGACAGAGCTACAAAGATACTCGAGTTTTTGGGCGACAGGATTGTCAATACCACAAAGGGTCAGAAGGCTGAGTATGAGAACCGTATTGTGCCGGTATACGACAAGACCAAGATGGTATACGGTGCAAAGGATGAGTTCTTAAAACTCGGTGCAAAGGAATTTACACAGAAGATATTAAAAGAAGACAAGCTCTATGTCACGGATACAACAATGCGTGACGCACACCAGTCACTCATGGCAACCAGAATGAGGACAAAGGATATAGCCGGTGCTGCCTATGCTACAAACCAGTATATGGCAAATGCATTTTCAGTAGAAGCATGGGGCGGAGCTACATACGATACGGCTTACAGATTCTTAAAGGAGTCACCGTGGAAGAGACTCGAGTATCTGCACAAAAGAATGCCGAACACTCTTATCCAGATGCTCCTTAGAGCTTCGAATGCGGTAGGTTACAGTAACTATCCTGACAATGTAGTAAAGGGATTTATTGAGATTTCAGCTAAAAAGGGTATAGATGTATTCAGAATCTTTGACTCACTCAACTGGGTTGAAAATATGAAGATGCCGATTGAGACTGCCCTTGGCACAGGCAAGATTGTTGAAGGTACAATCTGCTACACCGGAGATATCTCAAATCCTGAAGAAAAGAAATACACACTTGATTATTATGTAAGAAAGGCTAAAGAACTTGAAGCCCTCGGTGTACATATCTTTGCTATCAAGGATATGGCAGGTCTCTTAAAGCCTCTTGCAGCAAAAGAACTTATTACCACACTTAAGAGCGAGATTAATATCCCGATTCATCTTCATACCCACGATACCACAGGTAACGGTGTAAGTACCGTACTTATGGCGGCAGAGGCCGGAGTAGATATCGTTGACCTTGCCATAGAGTCAATGAGCTCACTTACTTCAAACCCGTCAATGAACGCGGTAGTTGAAGCACTTCGCGGCACAAAGAGAGATACGGGACTTGACTTTGAAGAACTTGATGAACTTTCGAGATACTGGGGCAGAACCCGTCAGGTATATGCGCAGTTTGAAAGTGATATGAAATCACCGAACGCCGAAATCTACAAGTATGAGATTCCGGGCGGTCAGTATTCCAACCTCCTTGCACAGGTTAAATCGATGGGTGCAGGAGAGCACTTTGAGGAGATTAAGGGACTTTACAAGGATGCCAACGAGCTTCTCGGTAACATCGTAAAGGTTACACCTTCTTCAAAGGCGGTAGGTGATATGGCCATATTTATGTTCCAGAACGGACTTACAAAGGAGAATATCCTTGAAGAAGGTGCATCACTTTCATATCCGGATTCAATAGTAAGCTATTTCCAGGGTATGATGGGACAGCCTGAAGGCGGATTCCCGAAGGAACTTCAGAAAATCGTGCTCAAGGGAGTGGAGCCTATAACAGAGCGTCCCGGTAAACTCCTGCCTCCGGCAGATATGGATGCCATTAGAAAGCATCTCGAAGAAAAATATGATTTGTCAGAATTTGATGAGGATGCTATCTTCCAGAAGTGCATAAGCTATGCTCTTTATCCTGCCGTATATGAGGATTACTGCGAGCATTTGAAAGAATATGATGATGTAACGAGACTTGAGTCTCATGTATACTTCTACGGACTCAGAAAGGGCGAGGAGACAACTCTTCGTATTGCCGAAGGTAAGGACCTTATCATTAAGGCTATAGATGTATCGGATGCCGATGAAGAAGGATACCGCAGAGTACTCTTTGAGGTAAACGGTTCGAGACGAACAGTCAAGATACTTGATAATAGCCTGGAAGTTAAGGCTGATAACAGACTTAAGGCTGAAAAGGGCAACCCGCAGCACTTAGGCTCAACCATTCCGGGTACGGTAGGCAAGATTATGGTTAAAGAAGGAGATGCTGTTACCGTTAACATGCCTCTTATGACCGTAGAAGCCATGAAGATGGAGACAACCGTTGTTTCAAAGATTGACGGCACCGTAGATAAGATTTATGTAACAGAGGGTGATTCTGTTAAACCGGAAGATCTTATGATTTCATTCCATCTTGCAAAATAAAAATGTGCGTAATCCTCAGAGATTTCGCATATGAATAAAAAATATCGGGCAGGTAAGCGAGAATCGTTTACTTGCCCCTTTGTTTTGTGGTAGAATAGTGGAGTATAAGAAAGGGGCAAGATTCCCCGGGGATGGTTGTTTACGAATTGCGGGGCCAGTAACCGGCACAATTTATTGAGGCGTCGCCCTCGGAATGGCATCGGACACACAGTGCCGTCCGAGAGCGGCGAGGAGTCTTTAAGGAGCACGGGAGACCAGAATGGAACTTAAGGAAAATACTCTTAACAACATACCGGAGGGGACGGTATTGTTTGAAGAAGGAAATCCGGCAGATCATATATGCGCCGTACTTAAGGGCAGTGTGGAAATGAGCGCTGCCGGCATTAAACATATACTCAAAAGCGGAACTATGCTTGGCATAGCTGATGCCTATAACGGAGTCTGCAGATGTAGCTACAGGGCAAGGGAAAATACGCTTTTATATGTATTCCCCGTAAAAGGGGTAAAGGGCATGGAGCTCTTTTTGGAAAAATATGTGGATTATCGCGGTATTTCGGTGGCATCAATGAGCCGTCTTACTACGGCAATAAATACAGTCAGGACGAAAATGCTTGTGGCTACTTCGTCCCTTTGCTTATCTTTGAATAAATGCTATGAGATGTATAAAGAGATTGCCGGAAATGATGCTGCGTGTTTTAATGATATAGAAAATCTTGAACAGCCTGAGCTATTAGTGCCGGAAGGCGACAGCAGGCTTATCTGCAGGGCAGAACAGGCACAACTTCCCATAGAGACAAACAAGTTTTATTTTGAAAAATGTGCAAATCTCGCAGCAGCCGAAAATGAAGAAATGTCTGAAATCATTGAGGCTCTTATGGCAGACTGCGCGGTTTTAAATGAGTATGCAAGGGATATGTTCTATATTGCGATAAACAGGGAGCAGACCTCTTTATTTGATATAGTGGTATCTCATCTGATAGATATCTCGGGAGAAGAACCTGAAGAGGAAAACATATCGCGTCTTACGGATGTAAGTGATACCCTCATAAAGCTTGATAATACGATTGCGGAAAATACCGGAGAAAATATACTTGATAAAGGAAAACTCGAAGAACTTCTGGGTATGCTTAGTGCAGAAGGCTGTGAAAAGAGAAAGGCGGAAAACTCCAGAAACGAGGCCAAACTTGAGATAGAGATTCAAAATAAAATAGCCTCACTAAAAGACTCCGCAAAACAGATAACAGGTTACGCGGAACTTGATGATTCCAAGACTGCCGTATTTATATCCTCACTTGATTTTATGGCAGCTGCTTCTGACAGGATGGAAGTAAGCGATGAGATGAGGCAGAAAAAGCACGCCCTCACACCGATATTTTACGAGGCCTACAGGCGCTGTCTGGTAAAGAGTCTTGATGATAAAAAGCTGCCGCTCGCAGTAGAACTTTTCTTAAACTACGGTTTTGCGGATGAGAGACTTGTAAATGACTCCCAGCTGAAAACCCTTTGCCTTTTTAAAGAGGAACTTTATCACGGACAGTACAATATTTATACGGCGCGGGAGTGGCTCACCCTCGTATACAGCGGAGCCAAAGATCCGTCAAGGGATAATTTCTCGGAAGACTATTTTGAAAACATAAGGAGTAGGAAAAAAAGCGGTTCGCTTTCGGATGCTGAGGCCGAGGTACTTACAAACGATATGGAAAAACGCCTCGAATTTGAGGTGGACAATATGTTTGCCAGCAATATGAAGGTGGTAAACGGCCAGATTTCATCGTTTGCCCCGGTACTTTATGAGGATGTATTTTTCTCATCAATGGAAAAGGCCAGAGTCCTAAAAAAGACGATTGCCGACACAATTGATAAATACAGAAGTATTGACTATTCGGTATTTTCGCATGAGTATCAGTACAACAATACCGAGCTTGAGATAAAAAACGAAACCGCATATGCGGATGTGCCACCGGATATCATTATTCTGCCGGTGTACGGACAAATTTCGTCTATGTGGCAGGAGATAGAGGGCAGGAAAAGGCTCTCACCGGGCAGAATACTTTTCCCGGCTTTTACAGACGGCTCCATAGATGACCTTGTCATCAGCTTTATGGGCAGATTCAGATGGGAATATACCAGATGTATTCAGGGTGTGTACTGGAACGATATTACCAATAAATCACTCACCTCGGAATACAGCGACTATATCCAGTACTATCGCAAGAACAGGGATCTGTCGGAGGCGAACAGGGAAAAAGTAAAGCTGCAGATACAAAAAGCGAGAAACAATTTAAGGGAAATATTCACTTCAGATTATGCTACATGGATAAAAAGCGAGTACAACGGCTCTATGCGCCTCAACAAGGTGGCGCGCGAGATACTGGCAACATATTGTCCGTTTGATGCTGATGCGAGGAAGAGACTTAAGGCAAGTCCTGCCTTTGCGGATGCCTTTGCCAGATATGAGAGAGAGGCCACCAAGGATATGCAGAGAATCCTTCTCAAAATCAGACAGATTGAGTCACGAGGCGGCGAGGCTCCGGTAGAGCTGACATCAAAGATAAAATTATACAGTGTAAATCTTGAATAATCGTATGCGATAGTGTATATTTTCTTTAGACTGTTTGGAGGACATAGCGTGGAAGAAATTGTAAAAGTTGCAGTCGATGCAATGGGCGGAGACAATGCCCCCGGTGAAATAGTTAAGGGGGCGGCAAAAGCTCTCAGGGAAAACGACAATATATATATATATCTGGTCGGTCAAAAAGATGTAATAGAAAAAGAACTTGAAAGCTATGAGTATCCTAAAGAACGTATTGAGATAGTAGACGCTCCGGATGTAATAGAGACGGCAGAACCGCCTGTTATGGCCATAAGACGAAAAAAAGAATCATCAATGGTCATAGCATTAAAACTCGTAAAGGACAAGGTGGCAGATGCCTTTGTATCAGCCGGTAGCTCCGGGGCTATCCTTGTGGGAGGACAGCTCATTATAGGAAAGGCCAAGGGAGTAAAAAGAGCTCCGTTAGCGCCGCTTATACCTACGGAAAAAGGAGCTTCACTTCTGATAGACTGCGGAGCAAATGTGGACGCGAGAGCGGAACACCTTGTGCAGTTTGCAAAGATGGGCTCTGTTTATATGGAAAATGTAGTCGGCATTAACCATCCGAGGGTAGCCATTGTAAACATAGGAGCGGAGGAAGAAAAAGGAAATGCTCTTGTAAAAGAGACCTATCCTATGTTAAAGTCTCTTGAGGATATTAATTTTGTTGGCTCTATTGAGGCCAGGGATATACCGAGAGGCGATGCGGATGTCATAGTTTGTGAGGCTTTTGCGGGCAATGTCATACTGAAACTCTATGAGGGAGTGGGAAGCGTAATGCTCTCTGTTATAAAACAGGGACTTTTGAGCAGCCTTAGAGCTAAAATCGGAGCTCTTCTCATTAAGCCGGCTCTCAAAAAGACGCTTAAGAAGTTTGATTCCTCGCAGTACGGAGGAGCGCCTCTGCTCGGACTTAAGGGACTTGTGGTAAAGGCACACGGCTCATCTACAGCCACAGAGATAGCAAATGCAATTAGGCAGTGCATAGAATTCAAACAGCAAAACATAAACAATAAAATAACAGAAGCATTGGGAGACGAATAATATGGAATTTGATTTACTTAAAAGAATTATTGCTGAGGAAATGGGACTTGATACTGAGGAAATTACAATGGATACGACCTTCGAGGAGGATCTCGGAGCTGATTCGCTTGATGTGACTTCAATAATCATGGCTCTGGAGGAGGAACTTGACATCGAGATAAGCGATGATGATGCAGTAGAAATCAAGACAGTGGGAGATGCGGTAGACAAGATTAAAGCAGCTCTCGGCAATGAGGATTAAATAAATACAATGAGCAGCCTAAGGAGCCATTGAGGCGCCTTAGGCTGCTTATGACTTTTATGAAAGAGGACGAAATGAACGAAGATAAACTGTCCGAACTTATCGGATATGAATTTAAGGATAAATCCCTTCTCAAAAGAGCGCTTACACACAGTTCGTATGCCAATGAAAACAAAGATGTTTCATATGGTGACAATGAGAGGCTTGAATTTTTGGGAGATGCGGTACTTGAGATAGTTACCAGCGATTTTCTGTATAAAAAATATCCCGAGAAAAGGGAGGGCGAACTCTCAAAACTGAGGGCGTCCATAGTCTGTGAGCAGACTCTTGACCTGTGTGCAAAGCCAATGGATTTTTGCAAATATATATATCTTGGCAAGGGCGAAGAAAATACCGGAGGCAGAAAAAGGCCGTCCATCATATCAGATGCCTTTGAGGCTCTTATCGGAGCGCTTTACCTGGACGGCGGCATGGAGCCGGCAAAAAAATTCATACAAAAATATGTGCTTGAAGATGTGGAGTCGAAGCAGCTTTATGTGGATTCTAAGACACATCTGCAGGAATATGTACAGGGTAAATATCACAGTGTGCCGAAGTATGTACAGGTCGGAGAGGAAGGCCCGGAGCATAACAAGACATTTTTTGTGGATTTGTATGTTAACGATATAAAGATATCGAGCGGAGAGGGACATAATAAAAAAGCGGCTGAGCAGCAGGCAGCGTACAATGCGCTGGTTCTGCTCAGATAGAAATAGAGGAAGTATGTATCTAAAGAGTATAGAACTGCAGGGATTTAAATCCTTTGCAATGAAGACGAAGTTTGAATTTAACAACGGTATTACCGGCATCGTGGGGCCTAACGGCAGCGGCAAGAGTAATGTCGCGGATGCGGTAAGATGGGTGCTCGGAGAACAGAGGGCAAAGCAATTAAGAGGCGCATCCATGCAGGATGTTATCTTTGCCGGCACCGAAAACAGAAAGCCGCTCAGCTATGCTTATGTGGCCATCACACTTGACAACAGCGATCATGCACTTGGCGTGGATTACAGCGAAGTTACCATTGCGAGAAGGATATATCGTTCGGGAGAGAGTGAGTATCTTTTAAACGGGACAGCGTGCCGCCTTAAGGATGTGCATGAGATTTTTTATGATACGGGTATCGGCAAGGAAGGGTATTCTATCATTGGGCAAGGTCAGATCGAGCAGATCATATCCGGCAAGCCCGAGGAAAGAAGAGAACTTTTTGACGAGGCCGCAGGTATAGTAAAATACAAAAGAAGAAAGGCCACCGCGCAAAAGAAACTCATAGGAGAAGAGGAAAATCTCGTCAGAGTAAACGATATTATCGCAGAGCTTGAGAAACAGGTGGGACCTTTGGAGCGCCAGGCGGAAAAGGCAAAGGTATATCTGAAAAGAAAAGAAGAACTCAAAAGCTACGATATCAATCTTTTCCTTTTGCGTACAGAGGAACTTGACGGAAAGATAGAGGAGACAGAAAAAAAACTTGCCATTCTTTCCGAAGAGCAAAACTCCAAAAAACAGGCATATGAAAAACTCAGGGAAAACTCCGAAGAGATGAAAGAGGCCATTGCCTCCCTGGAGCAGAAGATTAACTCCATGAGGGAAAAACAGAGCCGCGATGCCGTAATGAAGGTCAATCTCGAAAACCAGATTGAGCTTTTAAAAGAGCAGATAAAAACAGCCCAGACCTCCGATGAGCATTTAAGGGGCAGGATGGACGCCCTTTCTGCCGAAATCGAGACTAAGACCAAAGAAAAAGAAGAGTATGATGCAAAGGTAAAAGAGGTACTTGAGGAGATAGAGAAAAAGCAAGAGGACCACGGCAAAAAGCAGGCCGGGGCGGAGGCTCTGTCAAATGAGATAGATAATCTAAACAGGATGATTGAAGACGGCAAGTCCGAAATCCTCGAACTCCTTAACAAAAAGGCCCAGCTCACCGCAAGACTGCAGCACTTTGATACCCTGATGCAGCAGGTCAACATACAGAAGGCCGGGGCAAGCCAGAAACAGATAACCGGCAAGTCAGAACTAAATGAGCTCGCTAAAAAGCTCGAAGAATATAAAAGAGGTCAGGGCGAGGCCCAAAAGCTCCTTGAGGAAAAAAATGCGGAAAAAGACTCTCTTTTATCGGAAATGGAAAAACTGGCAAAAGAAAGAGATAAAGTTACCGAAAATCTTGAAAAGATAAATAGCGATTATATAAGAAAACAGTCAAAACTCGAGTCTTTAAATAATATCGCCGAAAGATACGAAGGATACGGCACAAGCGTGCGCCGTATAATGGAGCAGAAAAAGTCAAACGAAGGCATCTGCGGTGTAGTGGCGGATATTATAGAGGCTCCCAAAGAATACGAGACAGCAGTTGAGATTGCTCTCGGAGGCAATATTCAAAACATTGTAACTGAAGATGAAAAGACTGCCAAAGATTTAATCGGATTTTTGAAAAAGAATAAGGCAGGACGTGCGACATTTTTACCTATTACAAGCGTAGGACCCAGAGACAGAGGCAGGGAGCATGATGCTCTCGGCGAAAAGGGCGTAATAGGCATGGCTGATGAGCTCGTAAAGACAGAGGATAAGTACAAGGGAGTGGCAGCGTATCTGCTCGGAAGAATCCTTGTGGTGGATAGCCTCGGCAGTGCGCTTTCGCTTGCCAGAAAATACAAGTACAGGATAAGAATGGTTACCCTTGAAGGGGAACTCATACAGCCGGGAGGTTCTCTTACGGGAGGTACCTTTAAAAACAGTACCAATCTTTTGGGCAGGAAAAGGGAGATGGAAGAGCTCGAAGATGAGATTAAAAAGCTTTCCAAAGAAAGACTTTCCTGCATACAAAGACAGGACGAAATCAGGCAGAAGAGGGCCGGGGTAAGAAAAAGTATTACCCTGGCAGAAGAAGAAATCAAAGAAAAGGAGATTGCTCTTAATACGGCAAAACTCGGAGTAAAGAGAGCTCAGGATGAGTATGACGCGGCAAATGAGACCATGGATATGCTCGGAGCGCAGGTGTCATCTCTTGAGGCGAGAATAAACGAGATAGAGGGCGAGAAAAAGCGTGTAACCGACGAGGCCGAAAATTCCAAGAGCCGTGAGTCGGAGATAGAGAAGGAAAATGAAAAACGGGCTCAAAAGATAGAAGAAAAGACCGCAGAGTTCGAAGATGCCAGGGAAAAGGCGGAGGAAAGTGCCCTTGCACTTGCAGGCGTTAAACAGTCGCTTACCTTTTTAAACGAGACTCTTGACAGGATAAAACGGGAAATCGAAAAGAGCGATATTGAACTCAGAAAAATACGCTCGGACAGCGGCAGGGCAGCAGGAGAGATAGACCAGAAAAACAAAAACATAGAAGAACTTAAAAAGACAATAGTTGCAGCGGATGAGTCGCAGGCAAAGGACACGGAAGAGCTCTCAGAGTCTGTTAAGAAAAAGGACGAGATGAGCGAAAACTACAGGAAATTCTTTGAGGACAGAGAAGATATGACCCGTGAGATTGCGGCTCTCGAGAGGGAAGCAGACAGATTGTCTTCGCAGCTTTCGGGCGCCAGAGAGCAAAAAGAATCTGAGAATGCCTATATGTGGAATGAGTATGAGCTGACCTATCATAATGCATTAAAGCTGCGCACACAGACGGATGAAAGTCCGGCAGAACTCAAGAAAAAGGTAAAAGAGATAAGAGATGCGATAAAGGCTCTCGGCAATGTAAATGTTGCCGCCATAGAGGATTACCGTGAGGTATCGGAGAGGTATGAATTTTTATCTACCCAGAGAAACGATATCACTTTGGCAAAGGAAAATCTCATAAGCATAATAGATGAGCTTGACAAGGGCATGAGGAAACAGTTCAATACCGAATTTGCCAGAATACGCGAGGAGTTTACGAGGGTATTCAAGATGCTTTTCGGAGGCGGAAAGGGCACGCTTGAACTTGTGGAAGGCGAGGATATACTTGAGGCGGGAATAGAGATTATTGCTCAGCCGCCGGGCAAAAAGCTGCAGAACATGATGCAGCTTTCAGGTGGAGAAAAGTCTCTTACTGCCATATCTCTTTTATTTGCCATACAAAACCTCAAGCCTTCGCCGTTTTGTCTGTTGGATGAGATAGAGGCAGCACTGGATGAGCCCAATGTAAACAGGTTTGCGAATTACCTGCACAGGCTCACCAAATTCACGCAGTTTATTGTAATTACCCACAGAAGGGGCACAATGGATGCAGCTGACAGGCTCTATGGTATTACCATGCAGGAAAAGGGTGTGTCGGCGCAGGTAAGCGTAAATCTGGTAGAGGAGGAACTTGAAGAAGATGGCGTTTTGGAATAAATGGAAGAAAAGTGCAGAGGATGATGCCATAGAAAAGGCTGTGGAAACGGAAGATGCTGTATCAGAAACATCCGAAGAAGAAACGGATCCTGAAATAAAAGAAGAGGCACCTGAGGCAGCTCATGAGACGGAAAAGCAGGGATTCTGGTCCAAACTGGTATCGGGACTTACCAAGACAAGGGATAACCTTTCCGCAAGTGTGGGCTCTATATTTACCGCATCGGAAATTGACGATGACTTTTATGAGGAACTCGAGGAAGCACTTATAATGAGCGATATCGGAGTAAGGACTACAGACGGTATTTTAGAGGACCTTAGGGAAAAGGTAAAAACCAATCATATAAAGATTGCTTCAGAGTGCAGGAATTTTTTAAAGGAAAGTATTATGAGCCAGATGGACTTAGGGCCTGCGGCTTATGAGTTTGAACACACAAAGTCCGTCATCCTCGTAATAGGGGTAAACGGAGTGTGCAAGACCACTACCATAGGCAAACTTGCCGCCCAGCTCAAAGAGGATGGGAAAAAGGTAACCCTCGC
>CAJOOU010000115.1 GCA_905236735.1 uncultured Eubacterium sp.
ATTGGCATTGTACGTCCTGAATGTATTAAGACAGCCGATAAATGCAGGGTCTTCGGTCAGTACCGTATCCCCTTCATTTACAAGTACCTTTGTCGCTATATCCGCACACTGCTGTCCTCCGGATACTATAAAAAGCTCATTTTTTTCAAAGTCAAAGCCTTCCTTTTCGGCAAGGTAAGCCTTAAGAGTCTCCCTGAGCGGCGTATAGCCTTCGGTAAGACCGTACTGCAGTACCGAAACAGGATTTTCTTTAAGAACCTTTGATGCAATTTCTTCTATTTCCCTTACCGGAAAGGTTTCGGCTGACGGATTACCGCCGCCGAAAGATATTACGGAAGGATCCGCGCCCAGCTTAAACAGCTCCCTTATCATTGATCCTTCCACGCCTGTCATTCTGTTAGATATTATATAACTCATATTACGATAATTCATTAAAAATCTGGTAAATCTCAATCTTGAGAGCATCTGTTTCCGTCATTCCGATAAAACTTCCGCCATACTGATATCTGTGTAAGCCGTCATTGCAGTCAACAGCTCTAACAATTTCAAGAACAGCGTCAATTGTCTCTTTGGTCCATATAGTCAGCTTAACATCATAATAGCTTCCGATCTCAAGTTTTTCATTTGATGAAAAGCCCATTCCGGACATTGAAATATCGGTTACATCAACATTTGCCATTTTAACTGTTGTAATGCCGCCGTTATCAAGACGCTCAATCTCAAGCTGTACATTAAGTTCAAGTCTCTTGTGTTTTCTTCTTTCTTCCATAGTTAATACCTCCTATGCAGTTACTCCCAATCCTGCTTAATGTCTTTCATACTGAAGCTGTATCGTCCCATCTTATCTTTTCCGAGACACACAACTCTTACACTCTGTCCAAGTGTAAGTTCATCTTCAACATGCTCGATTCTTCTCTTACATATCTTTGAAATATGTACCATTCCCTCTTTACCCGGAGCAAACTCTACGAATGCGCCGAATTCTTTTATGCTGATAACCTTACCTTCAAAAACCTGTCCTTCTTCAAAGTCGGTAACAATGACATTAATAAGTCTTATTGCCTCATCTATGCCCTTTTGATCCATACCGCATACGGAAACGAAACCGTTGTCATCAATATCAATCTTGACATCACATCTCTCAATAAGAGTGTTGATGGTTTTTCCTCTCTGTCCTACAACATCACCAATCTTGGCCGGATCAATTGTAGTATTGGAAATCTTAGGCGCAAATTCTCCGACATGCTCCCTTGGTTTAGAGATAGTAGGAAGAATTGTATTTTCCAGAATAAAGGTTCTGGCCTCATGAGTCCTTCTTATAGCCTCTTCAACAATGGCTCTTGTAAGACCGTGAATCTTAATATCCATCTGAATCGCTGTAATACCGTCAGGTGTACCTGCAACCTTAAAGTCCATGTCTCCAAAGAAATCTTCAAGTCCCTGGATATCGGTAAGAACAAGATAATCATCATCAGTATCTCCGGTAACAAGACCGCATGAAATACCGGCAACCGGTTTTTTGATAGGAACGCCCGCAGCCATAAGTGACATTGTAGATGCACAAACCGAAGCCTGGGATGTTGAACCGTTTGACTCGAATGTCTCGGAAACAAGTCTTATTGCATACGGGAACTCCTCTTCCGAAGGAATTACCGGCATAAGAGCCTTCTCAGCAAGTGCTCCGTGTCCGATTTCTCTTCTTCCCGGTCCTCTTGAAGGCTTTGTCTCACCTACAGAATATGATGGGAAGTTATACTGGTGAATATATCTCTTGGATGTAATATTCTCATCAAGACCGTCTATCTTCTGCTTCTCCGATAATGGAGCAAGAGTTGTAATAGTACAGATCTGAGTCTGTCCCCTTGTAAACATTGCAGAGCCGTGTACTCTCGGTACAATATCAACTTCACCTGCAAGAGGTCTGATCTGGTCAATGGCTCTTCCGTCAGGACGCTTGTGGTCTTTAAGTATCATCTTGCGAACCGTCTTTTTCTGATACTGATATACAGCTTCGGAAAGAAGGGCAAGATAATCCTCGTTTTCTGCAAAAGCCTCTTCGAGTCTTTCGGTAATCGCTCTTATATTTGCATCTCTGTCCTGCTTTACATCGGTAAATACAGCCTTTTCCATTTCCTCCGGCGGAACAATTTCCTTTATTGCATTAAACAGTTCCTCAGGAATAATAAACTGCTCATAAGAATGCTTTTCCTTGCCGCACTCGGCAACAATTTTATTTATAAAGTCAATAATCTCAAGGTTAATATCATGACACTTATAAATAGCGTCAATCATCACATCATCCGGAATCTCATTAGCTCCAGCCTCTATCATAATAACCTTCTCTGATGTGGAAGCTACGGTAAGCTGAAGATCACCCTCATCCCATTCTTTCTGAGACGGGTTTATTATAAACTCACCATCTATCATTCCCATCTGTGTCATTGCGCATGGTCCGTCAAAAGGAATATCTGAAATACAGGTAGATATTGCACTACCAAGCATAGCCACAATCTCCGGTCTGCACTGCGGATCAACACTTAAAACAAGGTTGTTAAGTGTAACATCATTTCTGTAATCCTTCGGGAAAAGCGGTCTCATCGGTCTGTCTATTACTCTTGCGGTAAGAACAGAATTTTCCGACGCCTTACCTTCACGCTTGTTAAAACCTCCCGGAATCTTTCCGACAGAATACATTTTTTCTTCAAATTCAACACTTAAAGGAAAAAAATCTATTCCTTCGCGTGGCTTTTCGGAAGCTGTTGCCGTCGAAAGAACAGTTGTATCACCATAGTGCATAAATGCAGCTCCGTTTGCCTGTGCTGCAACCCTTCCCACATCTACCGTAAGTGTTCTTCCGCCAACTTCCATTGAAAAACTTTTAAACATAATATCTCCTTTCGTCCGGGCGAATGCCCAATATAAACTTGTCTGACTTATTCCGTCACAACCATATAAACAGCAAAAATGAGCGGAGTAAAAAATCCGCTCTTTTTTGCTGATATAAACATAATTATTTTCTGAGTCCGAGTCTCTCGATGAGGCTACGATATCTGTTGATATCTTTATCTTTGAGGTAAGCAAGGAGACGGCGTCTCTGACCTACCATTTTAAGAAGTCCTCTTCTTGAGTGATGGTCTTTTTTGTGTACTTTAAGGTGCTCGGTGAGCTCTCTGATTCTTTCTGTAAGTACGGCAATCTGTACTTCCGGAGAACCTGTATCTCCCGGTGTAAGTGCATACTCTTTAATAATCTCTGTTTTCTTTTCCTTTGAAATCATTCTGATTTCCTCCTTAAACTATCTTCTTAACCGCCTGTTATTAAGAACGGGTTGGAGTATCCGTGTTCCGAATAAAGGCTTACTAACTTAAATATTTTATCATATCTTAGACTCTTTGTAAACTGTTTTTACGAAAGCAGTCTTCTGACGGTAATAGGTGTACGGTAGAATGCATTTGACACTTTAATACCGTCTCTGTGATTTGAGGCATGTACTATCTGTCCGTTTCCGATGTATATGGCAACATGACTTATGCTTGAACCACTTCCATAGAAGAACAAGTCACCCGGCTGAGCCTCTGATGCCGATACCTTTGTGCCGTATCCGGCCTGTGCTCTTGATGAATGCGGAAGCGAAATTCCATATTTTGCATAAATCGAAAGTACAAATCCCGAGCAGTCACATCCGTTTGTAAGCGATGTACCTCCCCAAACATAAGGGTTTCCGACAAACTGAAGTGCATAGTTTACAAGAGAAACCTTAGCATCCGATACCCCACTGCCATATGTGGCTTCGGAAATTGTAAGTGCCGTCTGGAGTTCCTGTGAAATATCCACATATTCAGCAGCAACATAAACCGTATCATCATCAATTTCAACTTCAATCCAGTCACCCAGATCATCCGTCACCTCAAGTTCCTCTCCCTTTGGCACAAGATACCATATGGCACTGTCTGTTGTGGGTTGTTCCCTCACATTAAGGGTTGTCGTATTTACTGTAGCTATAGTGGATATATAATCCTGAGCATACTCTATGGCCTCATCTCCGGTAAGTATATAATCAGACTTAACCCATCCTGTTACCTTACCTGATTCTATTTTATACCAGCCGTTTTTTTCAGTAAGAATATTACAAGCGCTTCCGTTTTTCATCTTGCCCACAAGCGAATGCGACTCATCCGAGCCTTTTCTGACATTAAGAGCTCCGCTGTCTATCTTCGCTATACCGAAATTGGTGTACTCTGAAAATACATCTCCCTCTTCGGTATCCGCATCGCTTGATGATACTTCATCTTCACATTCTGCTGAAATTGTATTTGAAAGCATCTGGGAAATTCCTGCGCCTACGCCTGTCTGGGCACCGGCACTTAGCGGCATCGACAAAGCCGCCACTCCGAAAGCAAAAGTAAATAAGCCAATGTTAAATAGTTTTGAATTTGACATTTTTTCCTCCTGTCAATCTACTCCTAATTGAATTGTCATAGTCAAGACTCGCTCGCGAGTCTTGCGCGCCGGATTCGGGTCTGCTTCAGCAGACAAATTCCTGTCCGAATCCGTGCGCATCCTC
>CAJOOU010000116.1 GCA_905236735.1 uncultured Eubacterium sp.
AACGCGCTTGATGAACTTCACAAGGATCTTACGATGATTACCCAGGATCCTTTTGCATCACTCGACCCGAGGATGAAGATAAAGGATTCGATTCTTGAAGGAGTCAGGATAAACAGGCTGGTAACAGACAAAAAAGAGCAGGCGGATCTGGTGAGGAGGATGCTGATACTGGTTGGTCTTAACCCGGATTTTGCAGACCGTTATCCGCACGAATTTTCCGGAGGACAAAGGCAAAGGATATCTATTGCGAGGGCTCTTGCGATAAATCCGTCCTTTATAGTCTGTGATGAGATAGTATCTGCACTCGATGTTTCCATACAGGCGCAGATAGTCGGGCTTATGATGAAACTCCAAAAGGAACTCGGACTTACATATATTTTCATAGGACATGATTTGTCGGTTGTAAGACATATATCAAATAATGTGGCAGTAATGTATCTGGGGCAGTTTATGGAACTTACGAGTTCCGATGAGCTATATGATAATCCGCTCCATCCTTATACAAAGGCTCTTATATCGGCGGCACCCATTCCGAAACCGAGAGTGGACAGGAGCAGGGAAAGGATTCTTCTCGAAGGAGAAATCCCCAGTCCGATAAATCCGCCCAAAGGATGTAATTTCTGCACGAGATGCAGCTATGCAAAGGAAAAATGCTTTAATGAGCAGCCGGTATTTATGGACATGGGAGGCGGCCATATGTGTGCATGTCATAAGGTGGCCTGCGAAATGGGAAAGGGGGAATTTTAAATGGCTAAATATACATTGAAACGAGTGCTTCTCCTTATTCCTACGATGTTTCTGGTATGCGTCATAGTTTTCGTACTTATGAGAATGATACCGGGAAGCGCGGTAGACCAGGTTGTGTATAATTATTCCCAGAGCGGAATTACCATCACTTATGAGGAGGCCGAGGCAAAGCTCGGACTCGACAAACCGGCAATCATCCAGTTTGGAATATGGATAAGCGACCTTTTGCACGGCAGCATGGGAGACAGTCTGTTTAAAGGAGAACCGGTATGGCATCTTTTGAAAAGACAGCTTCCGGTGTCAATAGAACTTGGAGTTTTGACCTTCATTCTTACGCTTATTATATCGATACCTCTCGGTCTGTTTTGTGCGGCGCATCCGGATACCATAACGGATAATGTGGTAAGAACGCTGTCTGTGGTATTGTCATCTTTACCTATATTCTGGATAGGAACAATGGTTTTGGTCTATCCGGCAATCTGGTGGGGATTTACCATACCTCTTACATATACCCCGCTGTCTGTGGACTTTGGGCTTAATATGAAGATGTTCCTTGTACCGGCTGCCGTAAACGCGGTCACACAGGCGGGTATGAATATAAGAGCCGTAAGAACGATGACCTTAGAGGTAATGAGACAGGATTATGTACGCACCGCATGGGCAAAGGGTGCCCGTGAGGCGAGGGTAATGTTTTTCCACGCCTTCAGAAACGCCCTTATTCCCGTAATAACTCTTTTCGGAGGTTCGGTTGCAGGTATTATCGGAGGCTCGGTTGTCATAGAGAATATGTTCAACCTTCCCGGAATAGGACAGCAGATGGTGTCGGCGCTTTCGGGCAGGGACTATCCGATAGTACAGGGCTGTACGGTTGTATTTGCGGTATTTGTAATGATTGTAAATCTTATAGTCGACATTGCGTATAAGTGGTGCGACCCGAGAGTAAATCTGGAGTAGGGGGTGTTTTGGATGAACGAAGAAAAGACTAAAGAAATTACAACGGGGCAGACATCTGAAACCCTTGAGTTTTTTCACACACTTTGGAAAACAAAAAAGATTGCTTTTATCAGCATGATAGTATTGGTGGTTTTTGTGCTTATTGCGGTATTTGCCGATGTGCTTGCTCCTCAGAAGATGGTAAAAGGAATACTTGAATCAAACCTGATAGATTCATGTCAGGCTCCGTCAGGCGCTCATATACTTGGTACGGAAGCCATGGGTATAGATCTTTTGTCCTATATGATATACGGGGCAAGGACTTCGGTAATTCTCGGTATTTCGTGTACCATAATAGCAACGGTGATTTCGGTGATTATCGGTGTTACAAGTGCGGTAATAGGCGGCAAATTTGACCTGCTTTTGCAGAGATTTATTGATGCATGGCAGTGTATTCCGGGAATGCTTATAATGCTGATACTTATGACCATCCTGGGCTCGGGTATGTGGCAGATGATAGTCGTAATGTCCATTCCTACGGGTATAGGCGGTTCCCGTATGATACGAAGCGCGGCTATTTCCGTAAAAGACAGCGGATACTGCGGGATGTCAAGGATGCTTGGAGGCAAGCATGTGTGGAGGATGATACATCATGTTGTGCCGAATATTATGCCGCTTGTGCTTATGAATCTGGCCAATACCCTGGGCGGTACGATAATGATGGAGTCCACTCTTAACTTCCTGGGCTTTGGTGTAAATGTAAATACTCCTTCATGGGCATATCTGCTTACATCGCAGGGAAGAAGCAAGATGTATACGGCTCCATGGATAGGTCTTGCACCGGGTATAGCGATAACTGTTATGGTATTTGCGGCGGCTATGTTCGGAGACGGAGTCCGTGATGTGCTTGACCCCAGACTTAAAGGCGGAATGGGAAGCTTCTCACGCAAGAAAATCCGTAAAATATCCGAAAAATATATGGCTAAAAGAGCAGCTAAAAATCCCGTATAAGAGCCTCTTTCTGGGCTTTTGTAAGCTGCTTTATCAGAGCTTCACGGCTCTGAGCCTGCCATTTGTCGGGAAAACTTTCGTAATAAACCAGAGATACCGGCAGACGCGAGCGGGTATATTTTGCGCCCTTGCCGCTGTTGTGGGCGGCAAGACGCGCTGAAAGGTCTGTGGTATAGCCTGTATACAGGCTGCCATCTGCGCAGCGCACCATATATGTATAATAACTGCGGCTTTCGGCTGTGTTATCTATGGCGGCTCTCATAAGAGAGGCGCCGTTTTTTTTGAGCCATTTTCGCCTTTGTTTATAATCCGGAAGGATGCTTTCAACGCAGCTCCAGAATTCTTTTGAATGATTCATATGGAGCCTGTGCGCCAGTTCATGTACAACGACATAGTCTGTTATGTCTTCGGGAGTAAGCATTAGCAGGCAGTTAAAGTTCAGGTTGCCCTTTGACGAACAGCTGCCCCAGAGAGTGCGTTGGCATTTGACGGATATTCTGCCGTATGAAACCCCTAGAAGATTTGCATAGTATTCAACCTTTGAAGGGAGAATATCTTTTGCCTTCGCGGTAAGCTCCTTTATCTCACGGACCGAAAGCTTCGGAATGTTTTCCGAAGCTTTGCTGTCTATGTCTTTGAGTTTATTTTCAATCCATTGCCTTTTGGACTCCACAAAGGAATCGACGGTCTTTTGAGGGATCCTTAGAGGGCAGCGGACAATCACACTGCCGTCGGGCTTGATTTCTATTGCAATGGTTTTACGCCTGCTTTTTATAATCTTATAATCCACCGTTACCTCCGCCGGCCTGGCCACCAATGGGTCCGCCGGCCTGTCTGTTTTTGTTTGAGCCGCCCATCTGGCCGCCACCCATCTGGCCGCCGCCCATCATCTGGTTTGTAAGCTCTGTTATCTGCTCACCGTTAACGGTGACGGTGCCTCCGTTAAGCTCGCCGGTTCCGTCATAATCAAATGCAGAGTTTGCTGTGATATCTATGGTACCGCCGTTTATGTAAATGTTACCGTTGGCATCAACTGCGTCGGTATCACCGCTGCCCATTGATATGGTTATATCTCCTCCGTTAATTTCGACGGTGGCGGTATAGGCGGACGATTTTGAGGCTGCATTTATGCCGTCATCAGAGGCTGTAATGGAAATATCGCCGTCATTAATCAGAACATAGGTGGCCTCTATTCCTTCGGCTGCATTTATTGTAAAGCTTCCGCCGTCTATGGTAACTATGGTCTGGGCATGGATGGCGTCGTCAGAGGCTGTGATATTAAATGTGCCGCCTGAGATATAGATTTCGCCTACAGTATCGTCGTCATTATACTCACAGTGAAGGCCGTCATTTGTAGCATTTATTGTAATGTCTCCGTCTGAGATTGCTATAAGGTCGTTTACATCAAAGGCTGAATCCGAAGCGGTGATATTGTAGGTCCCTCCGGTAATTTTAAGGTCATCTTTGGCGGAAATGGCATTGGATGTTGCCTGAGCTGTAGCTGTAGCTGTTTCGGCAGAAGCCGTATACTGACCGGCAGAAACTGTGCTGTCGGTGTTGTCTGCGCATCCGGCGAGCGATAATATCATGGAAAAAGCTATAAGGGATAGGGTGGATTTTTGAATTATTTTTTTCATAGGTACTGCCTCCTTATCGGGGTGAGATGTATAACGGCCGAACGGCGACCGGTATAACCTGCGTTTGCCAAATACAAATAAATTTGTATCCTGATAATGCGAATAATACTACTTAGTTGTGTTCAATTCTTGTCTTTTTTGTTTCTAAAGTATAAAATGCTTTTATGAATACAAATACGATTAATTATTTTTTGCCGGAGTTTTACGGCAATTTTAAGATGATAACAACCCTTCACGATATGATGGATGCTCATCCCGAACGCTTTTATGATAACATAAAAATAGCAGCGGCGTACGGATGTTTTCCGGGAAATATCTGGAACGGCGGTCGGGTTATAATAGGCTCGGCCGCAAAAGAAGATATAGAGTATGCCGTAAAAGAATACAATGACAGAGGGATTGCGGTAAGGTTTACTTTTACCAATCCAATGATAGAAAACTTTCATCTGCTTGATACATATTGTAATCTTTGTATGCGGCTTGCTCACAACGGGAAAAATGAGGTGCTTGTAAACTCTCCGCTGTTGGAAAAATTTCTGAGAGACAATTACCCTAAGTATAAGTACATTTCGTCCACAACCAAATGCATAACAGGATATGATGATATAGAAAAGGAACTTGAAAAGGATTATTACCTTGTTGTGCTCGATTCGGCAATGAATAATACAGATGAGCTTTTCCGGCTGCCTCATAAGGAAAAAATTGAGCTTATAGCAAATCACTACTGTGCGGATAACTGTCCAAAGAGACGCTATCATTATGAAGAAGTGGGGAAGGCCCAGCTGGAATATTCGAGGATAAATTTCAAAGCCTGTGAGAATATTACGAGGTCGTTTGAACAGATAAAGTCAAACCGTTCTTTTATATCTGCCGGCGATATATTCGGCAGATATAAGGAAGCCGGATTCGTAAACTTTAAACTTGACGGAAGAGGATTTAAGAAAGAAAAGGTTACGGAAAGCTTTTTGTACTACATGGTAAGACCTGAGTACATAAAGGAAGTAAGTGAATTAATAACAGGAGCTTATTTATAATGAAAGCAAGAGATTTTATTAAAATAAAAGGTGCAAAAGAACACAATCTGAAAAATGTTGATGTGGAGATACCAAGGGATAAACTGGTGGTTTTTACCGGGTTGTCGGGCTCGGGAAAATCGTCTTTGGCCTTTGATACCATTTATGCCGAAGGGCAGAGGCGGTATATGGAGTCTCTGTCGTCCTATGCGAGGCAGTTCCTCGGACAGATGGAGAAACCGAATGTGGAAAGCATAGAGGGGCTTTCGCCGGCCATATCCATAGATCAGAAGTCTACCAACAGGAATCCCCGTTCTACGGTGGGTACGGTTACTGAGATTTATGATTATTTCAGACTTTTATATGCCAGGATAGGAGTGCCTCACTGCCCCAAATGCGGAAAAGAAATTTCCAAGATGACTGTTGACCAGATGACGGACAGGATAATGGGACTTGAGGAAGGCAAAAGAATACAGCTTCTGGCCCAGGTGGTAAAGGGCAGGAAAGGCGAGCACCAGAAGGTGTTTGAAAGGGCCAAAAAGAGCGGCTATGTCAGGGTGAGGGTTGACCGGAATATGTATGACCTTTCGGATGATATAAAGCTCGATAAAAACAAAAAACATGATGTTGAGATTATTGTGGACAGACTTAAGATAAAGGAAGGGATAGAAAAAAGACTTTCCGATTCCATAGAAAATGTCTTAAAGCTTTCGGGCGGCACTCTTCTGGTGGATGTGCTGGGGGAGGAAGAAATACTTATGTCGGAGAGTTTCTCCTGCCCGGACTGTGATATATCCATAGACGAGATTGAGCCGAGAAGTTTTTCTTTCAACAATCCTTTCGGAGCCTGCCCGGTGTGTGCGGGACTCGGCTATAAGATGGAGTTTGATCTGGACCTTATTATTCCGGATAAATCAAAGTCCATAAACGAAAACTGCATAGCCGTAAACGGGTGGCAGTCGGCAACAAAGGAGGGGAGCTGGACCAGATGCATACTGGAAGGGCTTGCGGATAAATACGGATTTGATCTGGATACCCCGTTTGAAAATCTGGACAAAGACGCACAAAACATTATTATATACGGAACAGGTGGACAAGAGGTAAGCTTTACCTATAAGAGCATGAGGGGTGTAGGCGAATACAAGGTGGCGTTTGAAGGTATTCTTGAGAATGTAAGACGCAGGTACAGAGAGGTATCATCCGAAACCCAGAAAGCGGAGTACGAGACATTTATGAGAATAACCCCGTGCGAAAGCTGCGAAGGGAAAAGACTTAAGGCCGAATCCCTTGCGGTAACTGTCGGAGATAAGAACATATATGAGGTTACTTCGCTCTCTGTTAAGACTCTCAAAGAATATATGGATACACTAAAGCTGACGCATCAGCAGCAGCTCATAGGAGAAGAAATAATAAAAGAAATAAAATCCAGAGTGGGATTTCTGGTGGATGTGGGACTTGACTATCTCACGCTTTCCAGAATGACGGCCTCACTTTCGGGAGGCGAAGCTCAGAGAATAAGGCTTGCGACCCAGATTGGTTCAGGTCTTGTCGGAGTGGCGTACATACTTGATGAACCCAGCATCGGTCTGCATCAAAGGGACAATGATAAACTGCTTGCTACTCTTAAACATCTTCGTGACCTCGGCAACACTCTTATAGTCGTCGAACATGATGAGGATACCATGAGAGAGGCTGACTGCATAGTTGATGTAGGCCCGGGGGCAGGAGTAAGAGGCGGAGAGATTGTAGCTGTCGGTACGGCAGAAGAAATAATGAAGTGTAAAAAATCCGTAACAGGAGCCTACCTTAGCGGAAAACTTAAAATCCCGGTGCCAGCTAAAAGGAGGACGCCGGCGGGATTTCTGACTGTTCATGATGCTTATATGAACAATCTGAAACATATAGATGTGGATATTCCTCTCGGGGTATTTACCTGTGTAACCGGAGTGTCCGGTTCGGGAAAGAGTTCTCTTGTAAATGAGATACTTTATAAATCTCTTGCAAAAAAACTGAACCGTGCCAGAACCATACCCGGAAAGCACGGCTCCGTTACCGGGGCAGAGCAACTGGACAAGGTAATTGACATAGACCAGTCGCCGATAGGCCGCACGCCCAGGTCAAATCCGGCTACATACTGCGGAGTCTTTGATATGATACGAGATCTTTTTGCGTCTACGCCCGAGGCAAAGGCAAAGGGATATTCCAAGGGAAGGTTCAGTTTTAATGTTAAAGGCGGCAGATGCGAGGCCTGCTCGGGAGACGGCATTATAAAAATAGAGATGCATTTCCTGCCTGATGTATATGTTCCCTGTGAGGTTTGCGGCGGAAAGAGATATAACCGTGATACCCTTGACATATTATACAAGGGGAAAAGTATCTATGATGTGCTTGATATGACGATAGAAGAGGCAGCAGAGTTTTTTGAAAATGTACCGAGTATAAAAAGAAAGATAGATACTCTTAATGATGTCGGACTTTCGTATGTCAAACTCGGCCAGCCCTCAACCCAGCTTTCGGGAGGTGAGGCACAGAGGGTTAAGCTCGCGACAGAGCTGTCGCGAAGAAGTACAGGCAAGACAATATACATCCTTGATGAGCCTACAACGGGACTGCATTTTGCAGATGTGCATAAATTGATAGACATCCTGCAGAAACTGACGGAGGGAGGAAATACAGTTCTTGTTATAGAGCACAATCTTGATGTCATAAAATCGGCAGACTATATCATAGACATGGGACCGGAAGGCGGAGACGGCGGTGGCACTGTAGTGGCAACCGGTACTCCGGAGGAAGTGGCCCGAAACAAAAAGTCATACACCGGTAAGTATATAAAGAAGTATTTGGAATAAAACATAGAGCCGCGCTCAAAATGACATAAAAGTATTAATTCGGGCTGTTTTTGGGCGTGGCAAAAAAAACCTTAATATAAAATGTACGAGTTGTCGTACAATTGTTGCAATTTCCGCTCAGATAAAGTACAATAGGTATAACTAGTTGTTTAGGCGTTTGGGGGGATGATACACTCCCAGGCAGCCGGTCTTTACTTATGAAAAGGGGTGGAAAAGTGAGTCAAGGTAAAACCTTTATTGAACTCGAGAATATTGTCAAGGTATTCCCGGGTGTAAGAGCCTTGGACGGTGTGTCCTTTGACATAAGAGAAGGAGAGTGCCATGCACTGTGCGGAGAGAACGGTGCAGGTAAATCTACTCTTATCAAGGTTATGACAGGAGCGCACGAGCGCACCGAAGGACATTATCGTATAGACGGAGAAGAAGTTAATTTCAAGAATCCGCAGGAAGGTATAGCTGCAGGAGTATCCTGCGTATATCAGGAGCTTTCTATAGCTCCGCAGCTCGACATTGCAAAAAATCTGTTCATTGGCAATCTGCCGATGAAGGGTGGTCTTGTGGACCACAAGACTCTCTATGCGGAAAGCAAGAAGATATTGGATGAACTGGGTATGAATGTATCTCCAAAGATGCCTGCCGGTGATTTATCAATCGGCCAGCAGCAGATGATAGAGATCGGTCGTGCCATGACGCGTAATGCGAGACTTATCATAATGGATGAGCCGACATCTTCGCTTTCGGAGGCGGAGACAGACAAACTCTTCGAAATTATTCACAAACTATTGAAAAAGAATATTGCGATTGTATACATTTCGCACAAGCTTGATGAGGTAATGTACCTTGCGGACAGGATTACGGTCATTCGTGACGGCAAGAACATTATTTCCGATGATAAGGATAACTTCACGGAAGACAAACTCATCGCCAATATGATTGGCAGATCGCTTGACAATATGTATGTCAAGGAGCCTGCCGAAATAGGCGATGTAATGATTGAAGTTAACAACCTTACAAGCAAGGATGTTTTTGAAGATATTTCGTTCAGTGTAAGAAAGGGTGAAGTCGTTGGATTCTTCGGACTTGTGGGTGCGGGTCGAAGTGAGATAATGAGAGCGATTTTCGGGGTAGATAAGTATTCTTCGGGTGAAGTCATTGTAGACGGCAAAAAATTAAAGGGAGGCAATCCTGCCAATGCCATAAAGGCGGGCATAGGATTTGCCACAGAGGACAGAAAGAAGGAAGGACTTGCGCTTGCACTTCAGATTCTTCTTAATATGACCCTGGTAAGACTGCCGTTTTTGGCAAAACTCGGTATAGTGGACAAACCTCATCAGAATGAGGCGGCACAGAAATATATGGAATCGATTTCCATAAAGGCTCCGTCTGTACATCAGCTGGTTGGCAATCTTTCGGGAGGTAACCAGCAGAAGGTAGTTGTGGCAAAATGGCTGATGATGAATCCTAAAGTACTCATAGTCGATGAACCGACCAGAGGTATCGATGTAGGCTCAAAGGCTGAGATTTACGGCCTTTTATCGGACCTTGCAAAGGAAGGTATCGCCATCATCGTTGTTTCTTCGGAAATAGAGGAAATAATGGGCGTGTGCGACAGCGTTATAACAATATGCGAAGGCAAAAAGACGGGGCAGTTTGATATAACACCCGACCTCAGCCGTGAAAAAGTATTGGCTTACGCATTGGGAAAAACAAGTGAGGAGGTAGCATAAGAATGGCAGAAGAAAAAAAGGCTCCGGAAAAGCAGAGTGCTTTCTCCAAATTTATGAGCATGAACGGCGCCTCCGTATTCGTGGCTATGCTTGTGGTAATGGTTTTGTTTGAAATCGTTATCCATATTCAGAGAGGCGGAACGGGAGGACTCGTCTTTATAACACCGCATAATATAATGCTTATATTCAGGTCAATGCTTTACACCGGTATCATAGCATTTGGAATGACACTTGTAATGATTACGGGAAACATTGATTTGTCGGTTGGTTCCCAGCTTACATTTTTATGCAGCGTGTGTGCGATATTTATGATAAACACGGACAACGCGTTTGTAGGCATAGTCGGTACTCTTGCAGTCGGCGCAGTTTGCGGACTTGCAAACGGATTACTGGTAAGCTATCTGAAACTTAACAGTTTTATAACCACCCTCGGTACGAGCTCGATATTTACCGCGCTTGCACTTATGGCTTCGGCCGGAACGGTACTGGTTATTCCGAACAACTGCTCAAAAGCATTCCAGCTTTTCGGTACAGCCAAGGTAGGACCGGTCAGCATACTTATTATATGGTTTGTGGTAGTGGCTGTTATATTGGGCTGGCTTTTATCAAAGACGGTCTTTGGACAGCAGCTTTATGTAGTGGGTTCAAACCCTGTTGCAGCGAGATTTTCCGGAATAAAATATAAGCTTATAACAACAATTACTTATATTATTACCGGTCTTTGCTGCGGTCTTGCGGCAGTAGTAACCATGGCAAATGTAAAAAGTGCCAACCCGCAGTCGGGCTCGGGAGCAGAGATGGATGTTATCCTCTGCGTCGTACTCGGAGGCTGCGCAGTACAGGGCGGCAAGGGCTCTGTGTGGGGCACGGTTATCGGCGTTTTATTCTATGGAGTGCTTGATAACGGATTTACCATGCTCAACCTTTCTACCTATATGAGATGGGTAGTCATGGGACTTATTATGGTATTTGTATTATCAATGGATGCATTAAAGAGTAGGGGGGTTAAGCTGTGGAAGAAAAAATAATTGACGGAAAAATTGTCGGCAAAAAAATCGGCAGAGCAGAAGATATGCCGGAGCTCGGAAGCAGACATAAAAAGATGGTTCGTACCTTTATGGACAACAACTCCATCCTCATTCTTGTGGTGCTTTTGTTTGTTGCGTTTATCGGCATAGATGCTTTTAAAACAAGCTTTTACAATGTTATTCTCTACTCGGCGCTTTACGGAGTAGTGTGTCTGGGACTTTCTCTTATTATGATTACGGGCAATATCGACCTTTCTCTCGGATACATGGCGGCCTTTTGCGGAGTAATAGTGGTACTTACCTTTAACGGCATATACGAATCTACCGGGAACGCCGCTTTGGGTATGGCAATAGGTATAATTGCGGCGCTTATAGTCGGAGGAATACTTGGAGCGTTTAACGGATTTATTGTTACTAAAATAGGGGTATCACCTCTTATAGCGACGATAGCGACCAACTATATTTATCAGGGGCTTGTTTACAACTTTGCCCAGACATCATTTGCGCCGACGGACAAAACACTCATATCTTCAATTGCCAAGACGCAGATAGCCGGCATCAAATGGCTGACACCTATGACAATAATCTTTGTTTTGTTTATCATAGGAGTGTTTGCATGGATGTATAAGACCGGATTCGGTAACAGACTCCATGTGGTAGGAGACAATCCTGAGGCTGCTGAGTATGCAGGTATAAGTGTTCCGCAGACGGTACTTGTGACATTTATTATTGCAGGAGTTTTTGCTGCGGTTACGGGATTTATGATGGTATCGTTTAACGGATACGCTATTTACACTCAGGGAGATTTCCTTGGAACATTCCCGATTTCATGCTGCGTTATCGGCGGCATCAAGATGACCGGCGGTAAAGGTACGGCAGTACATGTGCTCCTCGGTATTTTGATAATGAGAACGATTTCGACAATGATGAGCGCGATGTTCTGGAATGCATACAGGGTAAACCTTGTAACAGGTATTCTCCTTGTACTTGTACTTGTTATTGACCACTTTACAAGTGAGAAAAAAGAGGATTAATATCCTGACAGAATTCGGTGATCACGCCTGAGGCGTATCATATATATCAATTTTTCTTAAAAAAAGGGAGGCAAAGAAAAATGAAAAAAATGAAAAAGATACTTGCAGTTATGCTTGCACTTGCAATGGTATTTGCACTTGCAGCATGCGGATCAGAATCAGCATCAACCGGCGGTGAGTCTTCAGATGCACAGGCAACCGAAGAGGGCGGAGCACAGGCTCAGGAGCCTACCGGTGAAAGAGGAGAAACAGATGCTAACCTTGACTATCAGAGCTGTGACCTTTCCGGTAAAAATATCGGATATGTAACAATCAACTCATCAGCTCCGTGGGGTGGACTTATCGGAACATCTTTTGCAAGCTATGCACAGGAAGTTGGTGCCAATGTAAATTCACTTGACGCTCAGACAAATGCAGATCAGGTTACAGAGTACGCACAGCAGATGATTGATGCAGGTGTTGACGCCCTCGTTATATTTGGCGGTGACATCAATGCAAATGCAGAAATCGCTAAGACAGCTTATGATGCAGGAGTGCCGCTCTTTATGGCAGCTCTTGATGTTGCTGAGTCAGGACGCGATTATGTAGCAGCAGTTGTAGGTCCGGATCAGGAAAAGATGTGCGCTGATATTGCTGAGTATGTTGTTGAAGAAAACGGCACAAGCGAAGAATTTACAGTAGTACAGATTAACGGTGTTCCTTTCCTTGAGGATTACATTGAGAGATGTGCAGGATTCCAGGGATATATGGCAGATTATCCAAACTATGATTTATCTGCAGAGCCGGCTGACTGCTACTCTTCAAGAACAGATGCAAAGGCCGCTATGGAAGAATTTATGACAGCTTATGATGTGGATATCGTAATGGGATATGATGATGATCTTACAATGGGAGCTGTTCAGGCCATTGAAGAAGCAGGTAAGACAGGACAGATTAAGGTTTATTCGCTTACAGGACAGAACGATGCCATCCAGGCAGTGGCTGACGGACAGATGCAGCTTACAGTTATCAACCGTGCTCAGGATATCGGAGCCGGACTTGTAACAGCGATCGCTGAGTACCTTGAGACAGGTTCAACAACATATTACCAGAGAACTCCTCTTACATATGTAACACCTGACAATGTAGCTGACTACATCGGACAGGGTGAGTTCTAATAATTAAAAATTATAAAAGTGGAAGCAGCTGGTCTGCTTCCACTTTTTTGTTTAATAGGAAATTGCTTTGCATTTCCTATTAAACAAAAAACGCTCCGCTAAGGATGCGCACTCGCGCGAGATGAAAATGTTGCATTCTGCAACCGCGCTCGGCGCGAGCATGTCGCAAGCGACATGCTTTGTTCTGTAAGATAGGCTGACGCAAATCTTACGAACCTGAATTTAGCAAAGAAAAAAGCCAGGCTATGAGGGGATGTGCCTGACTTTCATTTCGGGGAGTGCCACTAAAGTCTCGGACTTTAGTGGCTTGAGTTATGAAAAATTATATTAGCCTTTCGACTAGTACGGGTGATACTATAACGAAAGATTGTGAAAAAAGTGTGAACAGATTGTGAAAAATTAAAAAAAATAAAAATTGATTGTGTTTGAAGAGAAAAAAGGCTTTAAAAATTTAAGGTTTATGTTTATAATGTAAATGTATTTTTGCGCAATTTTGTCCCATATTAATGGGTAAAGATATAAGAAGCAGTTGAAAGGAGAATAAGATGAACGCAACAGATATCGGAATCGATCTTGGTACTGCCAGTATACTGGTATATATAAAAGGAAAGGGAGTTGTCCTCAAAGAGCCTTCGGTTGTGGCTTTTGACAGAGACACCAGCAAGATTAAGGCTATCGGAGAAGAAGCCAGACTTATGCTCGGTCGTACTCCCGGAAATATTGTGGCTGTTCGCCCGTTAAGACAGGGTGTTATTTCGGATTATACGGTTACGGAAAAGATGATGAAGTACTTTATTCAGAAGGCAATCGGTAAGAAATCTTTCCGCAAGCCGAGAATAAGCGTGTGTGTGCCGTCGGGAGCAACAGAGGTTGAAAAGAAGGCGGTCGAAGATGCTACATACCAGTCCGGAGCAAGACAGGTATCTATCATAGAGGAGCCGATTGCTGCAGCCATAGGTGCCGGCATTGATATTTCAAAGCCGTGCGGAAATATGATAGTTGACATAGGAGGAGGTACTGCAGATATAGCGGTTATTTCTCTCGGAGGAGCCGTGGTAAGTACTTCTATCAAGATTGCCGGAGATGACTTTGATGAGGCAATCGTCAGATATATGAGGAAAAAGCACAATCTGCTTATCGGTGAGAGAACTGCCGAAGATATAAAGATTAAAATCGGTACCTGCTATAACGGCTCATCGGATGAGACTCTTGATGTAAGAGGGCGTAACCTTGTTACCGGTCTTCCAAAGACTGTAACAGTTACCTCTGAGGAGACAGAAGAGGCTCTGCGTGAGACAACATATCAGATAGTGGAGGCTGTGCACAGTGTGCTTGAAAAGACTCCGCCGGAGCTTGCTGCGGATGTGGCGGACAGAGGTATTGTACTTACCGGAGGTGGTGCGCTTTTACGCGGACTTGAGCCGCTTCTTGAGTCCAAAACAGGCATTACTACTATGACTGCCGAAGATCCCATGACCTGCGTTGCCGTAGGAACCGGCAAGTATGTTGAATTCATTGCAGCAGGCAGCAATGCGGCAGCACTTTTGGAAAAATAAATATAAGGGTTAAGATTATCATAATTAATGCCGATATACACACATAAAGATATAGCAAAGGATTGAAATTTTTGGTGCATGAGGCGCCGGAAAGAGGTATTTCGCGTGATAAAAGGTTTATACACCGCATACACAGGTATGGTAAATCAGATGAACCGCATGGATGTTCTGACGAATAACCTTGCCAACTCCGATACGAACGGATATAAAAAAGAGGGTGCGACAACCCAGTCGTTTGATGATGTGTTTGCCTACAAAATAAAGGATACATCCGAAAGCAGCACATATTATCAGAAAAAACTCGGAAGCATTACTTTGGGAGTTCAGGTCGGAGAAACCTATACCGATTATTCCCAGGGCTCTCTGGTGGAGACCGGCAACACATATGATGTTGCGCTTACCGGAGAAGGATTCTTTGCGATTTCATATGCTGATGATAATGGAAATCAGTATTACAAGCTGACAAGGGACGGAGCGTTTACTGTGGACCAGGACGGATATCTTCGTACAAAGGATGGAGACTATGTACTAAACCAGACGGCGGCGCTCGCCGGTGATGCTTCGTCTGCCGGATATATACAGGTGGATCCGACTCAGGAGACTACAATAGACACATCCGGAAACATTTTCCAGAACGGAGAACTCGTAGCGACCATAGGCGTTATTGATATAGCTGACTATGACTACATAGAAAAGTTCGGAGAGAATATGTATCAGCTTGTGGACGGAGCAGAGATTACGGACTCTACTGCCGGAGTTGAGCAGGGATATATCGAAGCGTCAAATGTTCAGGTTGTATCGGAAATGGTCGATATGATTACTGTAGCAAGGGCTTATGAGTCAAATCAGAAACTCATACAGACAATAGATTCAATGATAGGTACTGCGGTAACACAGGTTGGCAGATTGTAGTGAGGTGTTAATATGATGAGATCGCTTTGGTCTGCGGCATCGGGAATGATAGCACAGCAGACAAATGTAGACACAATATCAAATAATATAGCAAATGTAAATACCACAGGGTATAAAACGGAAAAGGCGGAGTTTAAATCTCTCCTCTACCAGACCCTTCAGAGCACATCTACTTCGGCAAACGGCGACACTAAGCCGATACCGGCACAGGTGGGACTTGGTACCAGGACGGCTTCGATTACTTCGGAGTTTACCCAGGGTGCCATGACGGCAACCGAAGGAGATACGGATTTTGCAATTGTGGGTGACGGATTCTTTAAGGTTGCGGATGCAAACGGAGAAGAATACTATACAAGAGACGGCTCCTTCAAACTCGTTATAGGAGCAGACGGACTTTCACTTTGTACATCGGACGGACTTTATGTGCTCGATACAGAGGATAATCCAATTGTATTTCCGGATGGAGTGACGGAGAGTCAGGTATATATTTCTTCAAACGGAAGCTTTGGCTATTATGATGCCGAAGGCAATATCATAGATATGGGAGTCAGTTTCGGACTCTATCAGTTCAACAATGCAGCGGGACTTGACAAGGTGGGTAACAACCGCTACCAGCCGACGGATGCGTCCGGCGAGGCAATAAGCGAAGCGGAAAATAATAATCTGATAAAATCATCGGTTAAACAGGGATATCTTGAGGCGTCAAATGTTTCTGTGGCAGATGAAATGGTTAACCTCATAATTGCGCAGCGTGCGTATGAACTCAACTCAAAGGCGATTACGACCTCTGACGAGATGCTTCAGCAGGCTAATCAGCTTAAGAGCTAGGATAAGGAGATAATATGAGCGATATTTCACTTACGGATTACAGCTCGCTTTATACGAGCGCAGATTATTCCCAGGCTAAAAGCAGTGTGCTTTCGGAAAAGGTATCCGGCACCGATTATTCCCAGGCTTCGGACGAAGAACTTATGGAGGCCTGCAAGGAGTTTGAGGCTTATTTTGTTGAGCAGATTATGAAGGAAGCCGAGAAGATGGTACATATTGATGACGAAGATGAGGATGCATACGCGTCATCGGTAATGGATTATTCCATGGACGGACTTATGGAAGAGTATTCGCAGATGGTATCCGACAGCGGCTCGCTCGGACTGGCAGAAAAACTCTTTGAGCAAATGAAAAGGAATTATAATGTATAGCAATGGAAACAGTTGAAGGATTTGTGGAGCATATTATCTATCGCAATGAGGATAATGGCTATACTGTTATGAATATGGATATTTCCGGAGAAGACCTGACATGTGTTGGGTCTTTTCCTGCTGTATCGGAAGGCGAATATCTGGAGCTTGATGGGGAGTATGTGAGCCACAGCGTATACGGCAGGCAGTTCAAGGCTTCGGGATATAAAATTAAACAGCCGGAAGACTCAGAGCAGACCGAAAAATACCTTGGCTCCGGAGCTGTTAAAGGCATCGGACCGGCACTTGCGGCGAGGATAGTCCGTAAATTCGGTGATGAAACCTTGAGAATCATAGAGGAAGAGCCGGAAAGACTTGCCGAAGTCAAGGGCATAAGTATGAGACTTGCCTCAAACATAGCATCACAGGTTATGGCTATGAGACAGCAGAGAAATGCGATGATGTTTCTGCAGCAGTATGGTATATCCATGAATATGGCGGTAAAACTTTATGCGGGCTATGGTGAAAAGATATATGAGATACTGAACACTAATCCATACAGGCTTGCCGAGGATTTAAGCGGTATAGGATTTAAGACTGCAGATGAAATAGCTGAAAAGGTGGGCATCGAAAAAAACTCACGCTACAGGATTCAAAGCGGTATTTTATATACTCTGCAAAGAGCTGCGGCAGACGGGCACACCTGTCTGCCGGAGGAGGAACTTACCAGAGAGGCCGGAGCTCTGCTTTTGCTCGGCGAGGAAGCAATAGAAGAGGAATATATGGAGCTTATTGCTCAAAGGAAGCTTATCCGCAAAGCGGATGAGGCCGGAAATATGATGTATGCAGCCGTGTTTTATATGATGGAACACAATGTGGCTGTTATGCTTAAGGAACTGTGTTTTTACACCGGAGAGGATGAGCAGGTAGAAAAGGAGATTTTGCTTATAGGACAAAAGTCCGGAATTGAGCTTGATAAAATGCAGATAAAAGCCGTAAAAGATGCAGCCTCGCACGGCCTTTTCATTCTTACCGGAGGTCCTGGTACCGGTAAGACCACAACAATAAATACGATGATAGAGTATTTCCAAAAAGAAGGTCTTGATATTCGCCTGGCGGCGCCTACGGGAAGGGCGGCCAAGAGGATGAGCGAGATGACGGGCAAAGAGGCAAAGACTATTCACCGTCTGTTGGAATTGTCCGGAGATGCGCAGGGAGAGGGCGGTTTTGGCAGAGATGAGGACAATCCGCTTGAAACCGATGTTATTATTATTGATGAGATGTCGATGGTGGATATATCGCTGATGAACTCTCTTTTAAAGGCGATAGTGCCGGGGACAAGGCTCGTGCTTGTCGGGGATGTTAACCAGCTGCCCAGCGTAGGTCCGGGCAGTGTGCTTAAGGATATAATTGCGTCGGAGCAGTTTCCTATGGTTACTCTTTCGAGGATTTTCCGACAGGCAAAGGAGAGTGACAT
>CAJOOU010000117.1 GCA_905236735.1 uncultured Eubacterium sp.
CCGCCTGCCTGTGCAATTTCAGACATTGCATTGTAAGCTTCGTCTACTTTACCTACGGACTTCTGTAAGTCGATAATGTAGATACCGTTTCTCTCTGTGTAGATGTACGGAGCCATCTTAGGATTCCATCTTCTTGTCTGGTGACCGAAGTGTACACCTGCTTCTAATAACTGTTTCATTGAAATAACGCCCATTTTTCTTACCTCCATTGGTTAATTCTTCCATATGCTTCATCTTTTATCACAACCATAGGCACCGCGTGACAAAATCCACATATGTGTTTATTCTGTTTCCTTCATGCGATACATAAGACTTATGCCCTCTCAAAACCACAGATGAATTTCTGCATTCAAAAAGGCATGCTTTCTCACATGCCTTTCAATATTATCATAATTATGTTTTAAATGCAAGAGTGTAATTATATTCCTCCCGGCACTTTTCTACGGGCTTTTAGAGATGACTTCTTCTTAATAAAATTGCCGTAATCTCTTCGTAGCTTAATCCCGAAGTGATTTCGTAAGTACCGGTGCGGAGTTTTCTCTCATATCCGTTATTGATAAGATAGTTGTTGTAATCACCGGCATCATCTATCAGTCCTGCCTCATACAGATGTCTTGACACCGTTTCAGAGCCGTCCGAACTGCCTACCGTAAATGATACAGTTTTGGTTTCTTCATGAGTCGTCACCTCATCCGAATTATCCTCTTTGGTTACCTCAGCTGTTTCTTCTGCATCCTCTTCCGAATTATCTTCTTTTCTTACATCCTCTCCGCTTTCAGCGGTAGTCTCGTCATCCTGCGCCCCGGCAGCATCTCCCGTGGCATACATCTCCTTCATAGTCATCGAATCGCTCTCATCCGATGCATCTCCGGAAGCGAGTACATATCCGAGTTCTTCGGCTCTTTTTATTGCATTTTCATCCGTAAGAATACCGCCTTTTGAGTTTACCTCTATCATAAGTATTACTGTGGCGGTGAGAATACCTATGCCTATTCCTCTAAGATAATATTTAAATCTCATCTTTCCACACTCTCCTATTTGCGGCTTTCATATAGATTAATTGCCAGTCTGACTTCTCCCATACCGACGCCTAAAGCTATCGCTATATCCTTCTCGCTCCAGCCTCTTTTGTGATAGTCAATGATTTTGGCATTATTGTCTCTCTCGTCATACTGTTCTGTTTTTATCTGCGTGTTTAAAACCGGCTCTTCCTTTTTAACAGGCTCTTTTTCCGTTTCATCTATCTCTGCGGAAAAAGCGTTGGACGAAAGCTGCTCAAGTTCATTTGAAACATCGACAACATGGGCTTCTCTTTCAAATATTCCCGGCGAAACCTTCCCCTGTGATACACTGCTTTTTTCCGGCGAGCCGCCATCTTCTTTGATAGACTTTGCGCTTTCCAAAAGTCCCTTGTCAAGCTGTTTGGCCTGCGAAATTGATTTTTCGAGTTCCTCCTGCTTGCCTGAGAGCATATCATATAAAAACATTACCTCGTCATGAGCCTTATGCATATCATCAAGAACACCCTCAGAGTACTCTTTTATATTCATTACCTTATCGTTTGACTCTTTTTCCATCTGACGGGAAGCCTTTTCGGCAGATTCGGATATGGCATCGTCAATGGTTTCGTCAATTTTTTGTCTGGCATTTTCGAGTCCTTTATTTACGATATCATTCATCCCGTCGCGGGTAACCTTTGAAAGATGCTCTATATCCTTTGGCGAAAGTTTCTCCGATACCATAAAACTTCCGAATATAAAGAAAAGTCCTATTATAATAAGTATTATTTCAAGTATTGTCATTTTCCTATCCTCTGCTATTTATATGGAAATATCAAACCCTGATGACATTCCTTTTATGCGGACGCTGCCGTCCTCTTCTTTCTTTTTTATTTTTTTCTTTGCAGGACCGATATATTCGTATTCGTTTTTGCCCTTTTCCTTTGCATCGAATTTCTCATCGGATTTATCTGCATTGTCATACTGCTGTACGGAATTAAGTTTTGTCTCTTCATCCTGTTCCTGAGCCTTATGCATGGCAAACTGCTGCATTTCCGGACGAATATCCTCTCCGGCTTTTATGCCGCTTAATTTATCCGTATTAAGAGTCACTCCGCTATTGATATCATAACTGCCAATCGATATAGCCATAAAAATCACCTCGCTACATGTACCGCGCCTCAAAAGCCGGCTATTGCATTATTCTGACATCACCTTTATCATACTTTATCTTGCAGCTTGCCCTTTTGTCTGTAAGCGTCTTGCTGCAATCCGATATATATACCGTAACTCCCGGATAGGCAAAACCTGTTACCTCCACGCAGGCCCCCTCGCAGTCGTCTATCTCTTCCTGAAGCTCACTAAGCTCATCTGACGCCTCGTCAATCTTGCGTTTCAAATCCGTATAAGCAACAGCGATATTTTTAAGGAAGGCAAGTTTGTCCTCCGGCAGCTCTATTTCCTTTCTGGCCACCTTTTCACCCATTCCTGTAAGAGTGGGCTCCATCCTGCTCCTCTCGCCCTCATACTGTTTGATGCTTTCGGTAAGTTCCTTTGCCCGTTTCCTTTTTGCCGGGTCTATTCCGACCTCTACCTCTGTTGCCGCTCCCATTGTCGAACCAAGGGTTTTGGTAATAACCTTTTTACCGGCCCTTATTCGTCCTCCGGTAATAAAGCCCTTTTCTCCCATTACCCTTACTTCAAGACCGGCAGCTACACTGCTGTGTATAATTGAATCGGCATTTATACTCTCTCCTGCGGTCACATCGGCATTTTCAAAGAATTTGCCTGTAACGCTCTGGTGCGCTTTAATGACCGCCTTGGACATACCATGCACACCTCCGGCAATAATGATTTTGCCTCCTGCCGTAAGGGTAGCCCCCTCAACAACTCCGCCTACTACTATATCACCATCTGCCTTAACGGAAAAGCCCGAATTTACATTTCCCTTAATGTTGACGCTTCCCGAAAACTCAATGTCGCCTGTCGAATTATCTACATTTGCAGGCACCTGATATACATTGGAAACAAACACCTTGCCTTTTACCAGAGCCGCATGCCCCTGCACATCCGAATAGATTTCGGTTTCATCCGCATTTATTGAAATATTGTTGGCATAAGAAAGCCTGAGTCTTTTAACATTTGGCGGTTTCATCCTGGTTCCGTATACATCTATTCCGGGCTTGCCTTCTACCGCCTGATGGAGTTTGGCAAGAAGTTCTCCCTCTTTTACCTCTGTAATCATATTAAGATTATGATAATCGACGGTTCCATCCTCTTTCAGTGTAGGCGCCATGTCCTTTTTGGTCTCAAAAAAATATTCTATCCACGCATCCTGTCCCATCTCAACCGGGACGCCTTCAGCTATAACATATTCAGTATTGTACCTTGGATTCTCAAGAAAATCTTTTATGACTTCGTCTTTGACACCATATCTTATTTTTTCAAGATTTATGGTAGCCCTTATATCAGCCTCTGTCATGGGTTTGCCGCCCACAGACGGTGGATAAAACACGGCCAGCCCCTTCATCTGATCTATGCTTGAATCAATTGTCATTACTCCGCTCGGTTCAAACGAAAGCTTATCGCAGAGTCTGAATGATGTATCTTTTTCTTCTCCCTCTTCAGGTTCTTTCATGAACTCGTTTAGTCCAACCCTGTCAAAATCCCCAATGTTAATACACATTAAATATGTTGTAACATCCTGATAAGAAGCCCATCTTCCTCCATCAGTAGGTGCTACAACATTTATAAAAGTACCGTTGTCTTTTATTTCAAGTTGAAAGTAGCCATTCATAGTCCTTCACCCCATATTTTATAAAGCTGCGTTTACTCCCCCAATAAGCTTTAATCCGTCAAAAGACCCATATAGCTGCCCATTGTTTTTTTCATTTTATTTATAGCCTTGGTATGAAGCTGTGAAACCCTCGATTCCGATACTTCAAATACCGCTGCTATCTCTTTTAAAGTCATTTCCTCATAGTAATAAAGTAAAATGACATTGCGTTCTTTTTCTGTAAGTGTAGTAAGTGACTCCGCAAGTTTCTCTTTAAGTTCCTCTTTTTCAATTACCTCTTCCGGAGTATCAAATCTTGCTGTTGACTGGAATGCACCTGCAGGCTCTCCTCCGGCATCCACAAACTCATTAAGTGAAATAACATTTGTTACTCCGAGCTGAGTCTGCCATTTGGTAAGTTCATCCCCTTCTATCCCAAGCTCTGCGGCAAGTTCATCATCAGATGCCACACGCCCCGTGCGAAGTTCGATTGCCTTTACGGCCTCATCTATCTTCTTTTGTTTCTGTCTGACTGTACGAGGAATCCAGTCCATCTTTCTTATCTGGTCTAAAATAGCGCCTCTAATTCTGAGGCTCGCATATGTTTCAAACTTAACCTCTTTTTCAAGATTGAACTTATCAATAGCATCTATAAGTCCGAAAATGCCGTAGCTTACCAAATCATCATATTCCACATTGTGTCCGAGGTACATACTCAGCTTCCCGGCAACTATTTTCACAAGCTGTGAATATTCGATGATTATCTGCTCTCTAAGTTCGGGTGTAGGAGAAACTTTATATTGCTCCCACAATTTTTCCTTATCAGGCTTCCCCATATGATGTCCTCCCTGTCTGATGTCTCAAAAACTACTGACCGCTTTCTATATTGGCAAGTTCCCCTTCAGACATCTCCTGTGCATCTCCTTCGGATTCATCTTCGCCTTCAACTATTGGTATATCTTCCAGAGGTTCATCCTCTGTCTCTTCACCTTCTTCTTCCTGATTTTCATCTTCCATCTTTATGTACTTATCAAGAATGAATTTCACGATAAGTCCCAGCATATAAAAGATTACAAGAACAAGAATCAGCGTTATAAGATAATCTCTGGTATCTCTGCCCTTAAGTATCATTGTCATTGCCGCAATAAATCCGGCAGTAAGCATTATAAGCGCAGGTATATTCTTAGTGTTCATAAATTTCTCCGGCTTTATATGGTCTTAACCGGTTTTCCTACCGATTTTATAAGATAATCGCCGCTCTCCGCATAAAGCTCCACGGTTCTACCGTAGTTAAGGCCGGTATCTTCCGCTATAAGCTTTATACCGTATTTTCTAAGTTCCGCCTTGGCTGCTTCGGCATTTCTCTCTCCGACATTGCCTATTGCGGAATTGCCTGAAAGAGCGAACATCTTTGCTCCTCCGGCAAGTTTTGCAACCATGTTAATCTTGTTGCAACCCATTGACTCCATTTTTTTAATCAGGTCTGCCAGACCTGTATCTACAAACTTAGCCCTGTTTGTATTATTTCTTATGGCTGTGGAATCAGGAAGCATGGCGTGTAAAAGTCCACCGATTTTATTCCTCTTATCCCAAATAGCCACTCCAACGCATGACCCGAGTCCCAGTGTCGTAATTGCATCCGGTGCTTTGCAGACATTGAGATCAGCCATACCGACTTTAATCATATTTCCCATATCTGCTCCCTACTCAAGCGAAATGCCTAACGATGTCAGTATTTTATCGTATGAATCAATATCCGGTAACAATATAAAATAGCCGTTAAGCTGTACATCATCACCAAATGCTGTTTCAATCAGAAGTGCATTATCTCCGTACTGTCCGAACTGTATTGCCGGTACCGACAAAATAGCCCCCGCCATGTCTATACATATGTATGGAACAGACGGAGTAATTGTAAGGTTTGTAAGTGAAGATAAAGCATTCAAGTATGATCCAGCAATAATATTACCAACCTCCATAATCGCAGACAAATCCATTTCCGAAAACTCTTCATTGTAGTTTTCATCTCTCATCATCATCTTATTAACAAGATAATGAGCGGACTGCATATCCATAATAAACATCATACTTCCCGAAATATCATGCTGAACCTCAAGATAGATGCCCACTATAGCGTCCTCTTCATCGGAAATGGCGGAAGGGAGCTCTTGAAATGAAAGCAGCCTTACCTGAGGCACATCCATATCAAGTCTGAGCCCTAACATACTGGCTATGGCCGTCGTTGCATTTCCGGCTCCAATATTACCTATTTCCTTAAGTACATCAAAGTACATACTGTTAACTTTATCTAAGATACCTTCTTCCGCCACTTTAATATCTCCTTTAACTATATCCTATGACAAAGGATTTTCTTTATCCTCGATAATCTTGTTGATGTCGAAAAGTGAAATCAGCTGCTCACCGTTCTTTCCGATACCGTTTATAAATGTATTGGATACATCCCTGCTGTTATTGTGCTCGATTTCATCCGGGCCCAAAGTAACAACCTCTCTTACTGCATCTACTACTATGCCGAGATTACCATGCTCCTCAATTTTAAGTATAATGATTCGGCTGTCTTTTGTGAACTCATCATCACCCAAATCCATCTTTCTTCTGACACTCATTACAGGTACTATCTCACCACGAAGATTGATTACACCCCTGAAATACTGCTGTGCCTTCGGAACTCTTGTAATCTTCTGCATACGTACAATATTGTCCACATACTTGATGTCAATACCATAGTTCTCACTGCCTATGAGGACTACGATGTACTGAATTCTATTATTTTCGTTTACTTCCATTAATTCATCCATCTATCTGTCCTCCTTTAGAAAAGTGAATTTACTTCAAGTATCAGTGCTACCTCGCCATCACCAAGGATGGTAGCGCCGCTGATAAGCTTGATGTTCTTAATGTAATCGCCGAGTGACTTAATAACGATTTCCTGCTGTCCAATAAGGTTATCCACTACAAGACCTGCGAGCTGGTCGCCCTTCTTGATGATAACAACAGTAAGGTTCTCGTCCGGCACCTCCTTCGGAGGCAAATCAAGAAGATTGTCAAGTCTGATAATCGGTATAACCGTACCTCTGATATTGATAACCTCTTTATTCTCAACGAACTTGATATCACTAATCGGAATATCTTCAATTGTCTGTATGCTTCCAAGTGAAATCGCATATTTTTCATCGCGGATTTCAACCATAAGGGCCTGAATAATGGCAAGAGTAAGAGGAAGTCTTACAATAAACTTCGTACCTTCTCCAAGTGTTGTCCTTGTCTCAACATCACCGCCCAAAGCTTCGATGTTTGATTTAACAACATCAAGTCCGACTCCTCGTCCGGAGATATCCGAAATCTTCTTTGCCATAGAAAAACTCGGAAGAAAGAGGAGATCTATAATCTCCTTCTGGCTCATCGACTCAGCCTGCTCCGGAGTAACTATTCCTCTTTCTATACCCTTCTGAAGTACGGCCTCGGTATCGATTCCGTTACCGTCATCTCCTACCTCGATAATGACATTGTTACCTTCCTGGTAAGCATTGAGGTAGATAGTACCTGTTTCCGGCTTGCCTCTCTTAATACGGGTCTCTCTGTCTTCAAGACCGTGGTCAGCAGAGTTGCGAAGCAGATGCTGGAGCGGATCGCCGATTTCGTCTACAACGGTACGGTCAAGTTCTGTATCCTCACCCGTCATAACCAGCTGCATAGGCTTATCCAAAGTCTTTGCAAGGTCTCTTATCATTCTCGGGAACTTACTTACAGAGCTCTCAATAGGAACCATTCGAACCTTCATAACCGACTCATGAAGATTTGTGGTAATTCTTTCAAGGTATTCAATCTGCTCATGGAACTGCGATGAATCCTCGCTGCTTGTCTGTGTATTATTATTGCTGATTGAAACAAGTGAGTTCTTTGCAATAATAAGCTCTGAAACCTGGTTCATAAGAGCATCGAGTTTTTCTATATCTACTCTGACTGTTCTTGATGTAACAGGCTTGTTTGCCTTTTTGTTTGCCGCAGGAGCCTTTGTACCCCCTGCCGGCTTTGCTGCAGGTTTGGTCTCTTCCTTCTTCTCGGCTACTGCCGGAGCTGTTGTCTCCTTTGCAGCTTCCTCCTGCTCAGCCTGACCTTGTTCCGGAATCTTTTCAACCTGCTCGTAAACTACCTTTGCAACCTCTGAAACTTCTCCCGCTTCTTTGATGGCAGCTTCCACATCATCTGCCGAACATGTAAAGAAGAAACTGAAGTCAGTCTCAAAGTTCTCATCTTCTATATCCTGAGATGACGGATTGTATTTGATAATCTCGCCATACTCTTCTATCGCCTTAAATACAAGGAAGGCTCTCGCCGCCTTTAACAGACAGCTCTCATCGATATATATGGTAACACCGTATATACTCTTGTTTTCGCCAACTGCGGTATTGAAGGCATCCTTTTCCTTTTCGTCCCATTCATAGGTAAGGAATTTTTTATCATCGGAATCCGAAGTCTCCTCAGAAGCACTGCCCTGCTCTGCAGTCTCAGACGATGCTGCCGGCGCAGCACTTTCAGGTGCCGCTGTTCCAGTACCTGCCGCAAGTACTTCGTTAAGTCTCTGGATAATTGCCTCATTATCCTCAGTACCTTCATCCGAAGTAGCCTTAATGTTTTCCTGATAAGCTTCGAGAGCATCAAGGCACTGGAATACTACATCAATAAGGTCTGAGTTAACAGCCATATTTCCGCTTCTGACTTCCTGGAAAACATTTTCCATATCATGCGTCAGATGCTGCATCCTCTTAAAGCCCATGGTACCTGCCATACCTTTAAGTGAGTGTGCCGCTCTGAAAATCTCATTTACAACATCGCTGTTTTCCGGCTCATTTTCCAGAATCAGAATGTTGTCGTTAAGTTCCTGAATGTGTTCCTGTGTTTCATCAATAAAAATCTCCAGATATTGACTTACATCCATGCTAAACCTCCATTCCGCGCAAGTATTCTACTTCACGCCAACGTTTTTGATAATGGTCTTCGCAACATCTTCAAGTGGTACGACTTCGTCACTGGCCCCCGAATCCGCTATTGCCTTTGGCATACCGTATACAACGCAGGTCTCGGCATTTTGGGAAATGGTAAACACATTGCTGTGTTTTTTCTTAAGACCGGTAATACCCTTTGTACCATCCGAGCCCATACCTGTAAGTACTACACAGCAAATGGAATCAAATTTGCACTCTTCAAGTGACTGGTACATAATGTCCGCACAAGGTCTGAGTCCGCTGATTGGCGGCTCATCCGAAAGCTTTATGGTATGTCCTGCCGCTCCCGGCACAACTCTGATGTGTTTTCCGCCCGGTGCCACATACACGCATCCTTTCTTAAGAACATCTCCGTCCTGTGCCTCCTTGACTTCAACCTCACTCAGTTCGTTCAGGCGGTTCGCCATAGATGCCGTAAATCCTGCCGGCATATGTTGCACAAGCACAAGTGGCGCATCCATATTCTTTGGCAGATACGGGATAACACTTTGAAGCGCCTTCGGTCCTCCTGTAGAACTTGCCAGGGCAATAAGCTTTGTTCCTTTTGCCGCAGGTATATTCCCTCCGCCTTTACTACCTGACGGCTGATGCTTTTCGGTTTTTTCAACCTTAGGCGTAACAAAAGCTCTCTTATAGTTGGCAGAATGAAGCACCGCATTGAGCATGGTAAGCAGGTTGTCCGAAAAATCCCTGCCTTTGGCGTCCATTACATTTTCCGGTTTTGTAACAAAGTCGGTAGCTCCCAGCTCCATCGCGCGAATGGTAACATCCGCCTCGGCTGTAGTCAGGGTGCTGACCATGATGATAGTTGTCTGAATCTTCTCCTTTTGTAACTCTTCCAGCAACTTAATACCATCCATCACAGGCATGTTTACATCAAGGAGAACAGCATCGAATGTTTTTTCTTTAAGCTTATCGAGCGCTTCCTGTCCGTTTCTGCAAGTCTCTGTGACTTCAAAGTTACTGTCTGCATTTATTATATCACAGAGTATTCTCCTCATGAGTGCAGAGTCATCAACTACCAAAATATTTTTTTTCATAACTTCTATCCTTTCATCGAATTTCTCGTTCTTCTTTCTTCTTCAAATATGTATTTAACTATCAATTCCCTGTCCTGTTTAGAAATTTCCTGGAATTGTACACGATTTTCATATAATTGTGTATTTTCATTATAATCCGAGTGCAATAATCTGCCAAGTAAAACCGGTTGTGAAAATACATATTCGTTTTCTATGACAAAGGTAAGCATCAAAAGACTCCCCTCTTCATATTGCCTGTCTGATGAAAACCTTATTCCTCCACCGCTTATATCGAGAATTGTTCCTGACTCAATTGTATCATATTTTACCTGCCCGAGGTAGTAGTCCATGTTTTTTCTGGTAATTTCTTCGAGTCTGGTATTTTCATTCAGTATCCTGAAATCCAAATCAATGGTACAGTTCCATCTGAAATAATCCCTTCTCTGATACTTTACCACCGGAGTAGTTAGTTCAAGCTGCATCAGAAAGGCATTTGCCGTCTTAAACCTTTCTTTTACCCTCACATTGCAGCTGTACAGCCCGTTTCTGCCGTACCCTACCAGAAACACCTCAATTCCAATCGGGATAAGTATCAGCTTCCCCTGTTCCTGAGGTATGGTTGCAAGCAGCTCATCATCATTTGGTATATCATATATCACGCTTAAGTATATTTTTTCGTCTCCGGAATATATACCCTGCTCAATCTTTGCGGCATTTTCGCGATTTTTCATTACAAGTTCGAGCTTGTCGCCCATCTGCAAAAAACTTGATATCATCATTCATCCTCATCTATCTTCTGAGAAGCAGTCCCGAAATAAACTGTGAAAATCCTTTTATCCCCACCGAATCCTGCGGAAGATTTACTATGCCTCTCGCTATTCTTTCAAGTGCCATCGATGCCTTTGACTCCGGATATAGTATTGATACAGGTTTCTGCTTTCTTACTGCCTTTTCAAGATAAGAATCCTGAGGAACAATTCCCATAAACTCCAGACTCTTTCCGAGGAACTGATTTGAAACGGAATTAAGCTTGTCGTATATCGCCCGCCCTTCTTCCATATGCTTTACCTTATTGGTTATTACATTTATTACAGCTCCATCTTTGTCAAATCCGGTATCCTGCATCAGTGCCTTAAGTACCGAATAAGCATCGGTAAGAGAACTCGGCTCCGAAGTCGTAACCATGATTATTTCACTTGCACTTTTCACAAAATCAAGAACGGTATCCGATACTCCGGCTCCGGTGTCTATTATTATTATATCCGCAAGATTGTCAAGCTCACCTAAGGCGCTCAAAAGATAGGCTCTCTGTCCGTCGTTTAAGTTATTCAGCCCCACTATTCCCGAGCCTCCCGAAACAAAACCGGTCCCCATAGGGCCTTCCGTCACAATCTCGGATATTCTTTTTCCTTTATATATAACATCATTTAAGGTATACTTTGGAATCTTTCCAAGCATTACCTCAACATTGGCAAGACCAAAATCCGCATCAAAGATAATCACCCTTTTACCGAGTCTGGCAAGCTGCACCGCCAGATTAACGGAGATACTGGATTTGCCCACACCGCCTTTACCGCTTGTTACGGTTATTACCCTGGAGGTAGGACGGCTCTTTTGCTGTCTTTGCCAAAGCATCCTCTTAAGTCCTTCAGCCTGGTCCATACTATTTACCTCCGAGCAGTTGCTTTACAATCTTTTGAGCATTGAAAACCTCAATATCCTGTGGAACATTCTGTCCCGTTGTAAGATATGACATATCCGCTCCGGTATGCAGCCTGATGTTTAAAAGATTGCCGTAGCAGTCAGTCTCATCAAGCTTTGTAAATATAATCTTATAGTCGGTAAACTGAGCATATGTCTCAACTATCTTTAACAAATCCTTATACTTTGTGGTAGCACTTAGCACAAGGAAAATCTCTGTTTCGGCCTTGCCCGAAATACCATCAAGCAAGTCCCGAAGCCCGTCTCTCTGCTCTTTGTTTTTATGAGAAAATCCCGCCGTGTCAACCAGAATAAGATCATAGTCACTATAATTATCCACGGCTATTTTAAGTTCGTCAGGACCATAGACAATATACAGAGGTATATCAAGATAACCTGCATAGGTACGCAGCTGATCCGTTGCCGCAATCCTATAGGTATCCGAGGTGACAAGGGCCACCTTCTTGTCCATCTCAACCTTGAATCTGCTTGCAATTTTGGCTATTGTTGTGGTTTTGCCGACTCCCGTAGGTCCGATAAAAAATACCACCTTGGGCTTTCTTTTGCTTAAGGTTATAGGCTGAGGCTGTCCGAATTTAAGTACCAGTTTCTGATATACATTAGGCAGTACCACATCAAGTTCGGATGCTGAAGTCACTGTCTGTCTGACCTCTCCTATAAACCTGTCGGCATATCTTTCGTCAACCTCGTTGTTTAAAAGAGCGTCCCTGATAAGTTTAATTATGGGACTGTCAGCATTTGCTTCGCCCGTGCGTCCGTCTTTTCCTGTATCAAGTTTTTCCTCAAGCATATTTTGAAGGTCCTCAATTCTTTTTTTGAGCTGAGTGCTGTTTACTTCATTTTCCGTCCCGGTATCCGGTGTTTTTATCTGAGTCTTTCTTTCGTCATCTTTTGGAATTTCTTCGCTTTCACCGGTAGCTTTATAAGCCGCATCCTTATATGCTTCCTGAGCCTTTACCCCCGAAGCCTTTGGGCGCGGCACGGCCGGAGCATCCTCCACCGCAGCCGTAATCTCATATAAAGGCTTTTTTAAAAATTTTAATATTCCCTTTGGCTTAACCGTCTTTTCATTCATGATTACGGCATTTGCCCCGAGCTGTTCTTTCGCTTTGCCAAGTGCTTCTTCTTTTGTTTTTCCAGTAAATTTTCCAATATTCATTATGCAGTTACCATTCCGACTGATTGCAATTCAACATTAGATTCTATCTCATTATACGAAACCACAATCAGGTCCCTGAAATAGTCTTCCGTCATTTTCTTAAAGTACATACGCACAATAGGCGATGTAACAATTATAGCATTTTTACCCATTTTTTCCAACTTATCCGTCTCAGTTTCGGTAGCTTCTATAATAGACTTTGTCCTCTCCGGATCAAGGGTAAGATATGCCCCCTGCTCGGTCTGTTTAATAGCTCCCATTATCTCCTGCTCAATCTTTGGATCAAGGGTTACAACACTTGTTGTTTCGTTGGCCGGGAAGTACTTGCTCGATATAGCCCTCTTTAAGCCCTGTCTGACATATTCAGTGAGCACATCCGTATCCCTGGTAGAGCCGGCATGATCGGCCAGAATTTCAAATATCGAAAGCAAATCCCTTATCGATATACCCTCTGCAAGGAGATTCTGAAGTACCTTTTGCACATCGCCAATGTTAAGAAGCTTTGGCACAAGTTCATCCACAACCGTAGCATTTGATTCCTTTAAATTATCTATCAGATTCTGTACATCCTGCCTTGTAAGAAGCTCTGCAATGTGACTTCTCACTATTTCCGTAAGATGTGTAGCAATAATTGACGGCGGATCTACTACGGTGTATCCCAGGCTCTCCGCCCTTTCTCTCTGACCTTCCGTAATCCAGATGGCCGGCAGATGGAAGCTCGGTTCAAAGGTCTCGATTCCGGTGATCTGCTCCTCGACAAAGCCCGGATTCATCGCCATATAATGATCAAAGAGGATCTCGCCCTCACTGACCTGGATTCCCTTGATCTTTATGATATACTGATTCGGATTCAGCTGTATATTATCCCGAAGACGGATGATCGGTACAACGGTACCAAGCTCCAGAGCGATCTGTCTTCTTATCATAACGACACGGTCTAAGAGGTCGCCGCCCTGATTGACATCCGCAAGAGGAATGATCCCGTAGCCAAACTCTAACTCGATCGGGTCAACCTGCAGTAAGGAGGTAACATTCTCCGGTTTTCGGACCTCCTCGGCCGCCGCCTCGGTCTCGTCCACCTTCTCTTCGACCTGGATTTCCTCCTTAAGTCCAGATACATATCTGCCGGCAATAATAAAGATAATACCGATGGACAAAAAGATGATCACATTTAAGGGCGTTGCGATCCCTAAGAAGCAGATCACGGCGCCGGTAAAATACAGCACCTTCGGAAGACTGAACAGCTGGCTTACGATAGCGTGCCCCAGTTCCATCTTCATACTGCCCTTCGTAATCAGAATACCTGTCGAGAGCGAGATCAGAAGCGAAGGGATCTGGCTGATCAGGCCGTCACCGATGGTAAGAATCGTATACCGCTGGGCCGCGGCGCCGATATCCATTCCACGGTTCAAAACGCCCGTGGCAATGCCTCCGATAACGTTGATTGCGGTAATAACAAGACCCGCCGTCGAGTCTCCCTTTACGTACTTCGTAGCACCGTCCATAGCGCCGAAGAAGCTGGACTCGTCCTGAATCTTGTCTCTTCTCCGCTTGGCTTCCTCGTCGTCGATGGCTCCGGTATTTAAGTCCGCATCGATAGCCATCTGCTTACCGGGCATAGCGTCCAGGGTAAATCTTGCCGTAACCTCGGCAATACGTTCGGTACCTTTATTGATAACCATAAACTGCACGATCAGAAGGATAATATAAATGATCGCGCCGATGATCAGATCGCCGCCTCCGACGAAGTTTCCGAAGGTATCTACAACGTTTCCGGCATCTCCTGTCGTAAGGATCAGTCTCGTCGAAGAGACGTTTAAGGAGATACGGAAAATCGTAGAAAACAACAGCATAGTAGGGAAGTTGTTCATATCGAGAACTTCCTTACAGAACATCGAATTAAATAAAATTGAGAAGGAAATCGCCATATCGACGGTCAGACATATATCCAGTAACGTCGGACTCATCGGGATGATCAGGAA
>CAJOOU010000118.1 GCA_905236735.1 uncultured Eubacterium sp.
AGCCAATCATCAAATCCATGATTCCTATTGTCTGACCGCTACGCTCAAGAAAAACCCTATTTTGTCCCAAAACACAGGCATCTTTTTTGGTAAGTTTGGGATGTCTGCCATTTATGGCGTAAATACATATATTTGTATCAACAAAATTAAATTTACCGGAGGATTATGTATGTGGTATGTGATACAAACCGGGCCGGGAAGGGAGTTTATCGCGGTTGAAAAGATACTCTCCGAGGCGGCCTTAGAAGATGAAAAAATATTTACAATGACAAGTATTCGCATGATAAGGGAAGGGAAAAACTGGGTAAAAAGAAAGATAGTAGCGTTCCCCAAATACATCTTTGCGGAAACTGATGATATAGAAGGACTTATGATGCGGCTTAAAAATGTAAAGGAAATGACCAAGGTATTAAAAGAGGCCGGAGGGGAAAGACCTGCAGCGCTAACTCCCAAAGAAGAACAGCTCTTAAAACACCTTGGCGGAGAAAGTCACAACATTGATGTATCAGAGGGGTATATGACAGGGGACAGGCTGATTATATCCGGAGGCCCCATGATGGGTATGAGCGGAGACATAAGGTGGATAAACCGGCGCCAGCATACGGTGGGAGTGGCGGTAAGCCTTATGGGGCAGGAGGTAGTGGTAAAGCTGGGGCTTGAGTATGTGGAGAAGGGGTAGGCAGAAATTAAATATAGGAATGGAATAACTATGGATAGATTTTCAAACAAAGCAAAAAATTTAAGAGTGCTGCTTTTTATCATATATGATATGACATCGGTATGCCTGTCTGAGGCCCTTGCCCTGCTTACGAGATTTGACTTCAGATTCAGCAGGATAGACGAAATCTTTGCCGCTCATGCCACAGAATACATTTTTATAAATATTATTACCACAATAGCGGTCTTTGCGTGTTTCCAGCTATATAACAGCCTCTGGCGCTATGCATCGGTAAGGGAAATGATAAATGTCGTTATGGGATGCGCATTTGCCTCCCTCCTCCAGATGGCGGGGATGTATATGCTCCAAAAGGGGATGCCGAGGTCATACTGGATATTGTATATGTTTTATCTGACAGTATTTACTGTGCTTAGCCGCTTTACCTACAGGAGCATAAGAGTGCTGAGAAATGCATTTACGGAAAGCAGAAGGGAAAGCATAATTAACACCATGATAATAGGCGGAGGTGACAGTGCCTTTGCACTCATCAAAGACATCTATGCAAGCGACAGGATTAAAAACAGGGTTTTGTGCATAATAGATGCCGACAAAAAGAAAATCGGCAGGAGCATAATGGGAGTACCTATAGTAGGCGACGATTTTAAAATAGTATGGGCGGCCGCCAAATACGAGATAGATGAAATCTTTATAGCCATCCCGAACCTTCCTGCAGGGCGTAGGAAAGATATTTTGGAGATATGCAAAAATACTGGGGCAAGGCTGCGTATTCTCCCATCTATGGAACAGATAGTAACGGGAGATATAAAGGTAAGCCGTCTAAGGGATGTGGGGATAGAGGACCTTTTGGGCAGGGAGCCGGTAAAAACAGACCTTACCCAGATAAGCGGCTACCTTGAGGATAAATGCGTGCTTGTAACAGGGGCAGGCGGCTCCATAGGCTCGGAGCTTTGCCGCCAGATAGCGGAAAGAAAGCCAAAGAAGCTTGTGCTTTTCGATATTTATGAAAATACCACCTATGTGCTTGAAAGAGAGCTTTTAAAGGCATATCCGGCTCTTAACATGAGCGTACTTATAGGGTCTGTCAGGGATTATAAGAGACTTAGCGAAATATTTGAAACCTACAGGCCCGATATAATATTCCACGCAGCCGCGCATAAGCATGTACCGCTGATGGAAGACAGCCCCAAAGAAGCCGTAAAAAACAACTGTATCGGCACCTATAATGTCGCCAGATGTGCGATGGAATACGCCAGCCAAAAGATGGTCCTTATATCAACGGATAAGGCGGTAAACCCTACCAATGTAATGGGAGCCACCAAGAGGATATGCGAGATGATAATGCAGGTCTTTGGAAGGCATTCTGAAACGGACTATGTAGCCG
>CAJOOU010000119.1 GCA_905236735.1 uncultured Eubacterium sp.
AAAAAATGAGAAAATTAAAAGTTTACACAAAGACAGTCAGCATAGTAAATGAAATTTCAACAGATATGTATGAAGCACTTGTAGGGGATAATAAGGGATTCCTGCTGGAAAGCTACGATAAGAATTATGACAGATATACTTTTATGGGGGCAGAGCCGGAAGAAATAATACGCTCTAAAGGAGAAAGTCTAATCATTGAAAGTGCAGACGGGAAGACGAGAACAATAAACGGGAATCCATTTGAACTTTTAAAAGATTATTATTCGGATTTCGACATTGTATCGGATGAAAATACTCCGTTTAAGGGTGGGCTGGTAGGAAGCCTCGGATATGATTTTGTCAGATATATAGAAAAACTGCCGGATGAAAATCCCGAAGAAATAGGAGTTGAAACGGTACAGATGATGCTTATGACACATTTTGCTGTAATAGATCATGTGGCCGAAACTCTTACAGCCACCGTACTTGAGGAAGATACGGAGGAAGGAAAAACCAGAGCTTTAAATAAGGCGGATGAGATTATTACAAAGTGCAGAAATGCAGAGCATAAAAACAGAAGACCGTTTAAAAGAGACGGACGGGTTGTAGAAAAATCGGACACACTTGAGCAGTACAGCAAAAAGGTAGACAAGATTAAACATTACATAAAAGAAGGACATGTATTTCAGACGGTACTCTCGCAAAGATGGACAATTTCCACCGGACATAAGGGATTTGACTTATATAAACAGCTTAGAAGAATAAACCCTTCGCCTTATCTTTATTATTTTAATTTCGGTGACTTTGAACTTATAGGCTCGTCGCCTGAAATGCTTGTAAAACAGCAGGAGGGCAAGGTTTATACCTGCCCGATTGCAGGGACAAGGCCCAGGGGAAGAAACGAGGAAGAAGACAGGGAGTTAAAAAAAGAACTTTTAGCTGATGAGAAAGAAAAGGCTGAACATGCGATGCTTGTAGATCTTGCGAGAAACGATATGGGAAGAATTTCAGAGTTTGGAAGCGTAAAGGTAACAAGGTTTATGGAGGTGCAGAATTATTCCCATGTAATGCATATCTGCTCAATGGTAGAAGGCAGGAAGAAGGGAGAATATCATCCGCTTGATCTTGTGGGCTCATTTTTGCCGGCCGGTACGCTTTCCGGAGCTCCTAAAATCAGAGCGATGGAAATAATAGATGAGCTTGAAGATACGCGAAGAGGACTTTACGGAGGAGCAACCGGACATCTGGATTTTTCGGGAGATATGGACTTTTGTATAACCATTAGAACGATGGTGAAAAAAGCAGACAGGGTTTACCTGCAGGCAGGAGCGGGAATAGTGGCAGATTCTGTTCCGATAAATGAATATTACGAATGCTGCAATAAGGTTATGGCACTGGCAAAAACTTTGGTGGAGGAAGATGAACTATGATACTTTTAATCGATAATTACGATTCATTTACCTACAATCTGTATCAGTATGTAGGAACATTTAGAAGAGATATTAAGGTGGTCAGAAATGACAGGATTACGATTCAGGAAATAAGAGAGATGATGCCGGATAAAATAATTCTTTCACCCGGCCCTAAAAGCCCAAAGGAAGCAGGGATATGTATGGATGTGGTTAAAGAATTTTATGATAAAATTCCGATTCTGGGCATTTGTCTGGGGCATCAGTGCATAGGAGAGGCACTTGGCGGCAAGGTGACATATGCAAAAGAAATTTTTCACGGCAGACAGTCACTTATAGATCATAGCGGAAAGAGCATATTTACCGGTATAGATACACCAATAAATGTAGCCAGATATCATTCACTTGCAGTGGAAAAGGAAAGTTTGCCGGAGGATTTTGAAATTCTCTCAGAGACAAAAGACGGAGAGATAATGGCAATGAAACATAGAAAATACCCGGTGGTGGGACTTCAGTTTCATCCGGAATCAATATTTACAGAGCACGGAAAAAGGATGATGGAGAATTTTGTTTCGGGTGTGATTTAGACAGGCCTGATACTGAGTGAGGAGAAAGCCATATGATACTTGATAAGATAGTAGAAGATAAAAAGATAAGAATAGCACAGGCAAAGAAAGATATATCCTTTGACAGGCAAAGGAGTTTGGCTGAAAAAAGAGTGGCAGAGGATACACTTTCGGGTGCAAAGGAGACATTTTATGAGGCTCTTATAAAGCCCGGTCTTTCGATAATCGGAGAATTTAAGAAGGCATCACCGTCTCTTGGCAATATCAAAAAAACAATGGAATTAGACAAAAGGATAGCTGAATACACCGGAAGTGTGGAGGCGATAAGCTGTCTTACCGAGGAAGATCACTTTTCAGGCAGCATAGAGTATTTTGAAACAATAAGGGGCATGACCAATCTTCCAATGCTTAGGAAGGATTTTATGGTGGATGAATATCAGTTTTATGAAGCTAAAGCGATGGGTGCAAACGCAGTGCTTTTAATAGCAGCAATTCTTGAGAAGGAGCAGATGAAAGCATTTTATCAGCTGACAAGAGAACTTGGGATGGATGC
>CAJOOU010000120.1 GCA_905236735.1 uncultured Eubacterium sp.
ACAGCAATATGTAGATATAGATTTTATTTGACTAATACGCTTTAATACTTTAAAATGGAAAAGAATTAATTTTTGGAGGAATATAATATTATGAAAAAGAGGATTATGGCAGCTTTACTTGCGGCTGCAATGACAATGTCTCTTGCTGCGTGCGGGCAGAGCTCATCATCTGCGTCAGGCGAAGCTGCGGCAGATGAAGTGGTTTACAAAGTGGGCATAGCAAACTATGTCGATGATGCATCTTTGAATCAGATTGTGGAAAATATTGAAGCAGAGCTTGATGAAAAAGGCGCAGAACTTGGTGTAACATTTGATTATGAACCGTATTATTCAAATGCGCAGGCGGATTCCACAGTACTTAACCAGATAGCAACAGATCTTGTTGCAGATGAAGTTGATGTAATTGTAGCTATAGCTACTCCTGTAGCCCTTACAATGCAGGCTGCGACTGAAGATAACCAGATACCGGTAATTTTTTCGGCAGTATCGGACCCTGTGGGAGCGGGACTCGTAGAATCACTCGATGCGCCGGGAGGAAATCTTACAGGTACATCGGATGCTTTTGATACGGAAGCAGTGATGAATCTTATAAAAGCGCAGAATCCGGAAGTATCAAAAATAGGTCTTTTATATGATACGGCACAGGATTCATCTGAAAGTTCAATAGTGGCTGCCAAGACATGGTGCGAAGAAAACGGCGTTGAGTATGTAGAGAAAACAGGAAGCACAACCGATGATATTTCTCTCGCAGCCGATTCGCTTGTATCAGACGGAGTGGAGGCTGTGTTTACTCCTTCGGATAATACTGTAATGACGGCTGAGCTTGCCATATATGAAACTTTTATTAATGCCGGAATACCTCATTACTGTGGAGCCGATTCATTTGCATTAAACGGAGCTTTCTGCGGATACGGTGTTGACTATGCTAATCTCGGAAGAATGACCGGAGATATGGTAGTTGATCTTCTTGTTAACGGAGCCGATACTGCAACAACTCCGGTACAGACATTTGACAGCGGTATTGTTTCGGTAAACACGGAGACATGTGATGCACTGGGCTACAGTCTTGATGATATAAAGGCTGCATTTGAGCCGCTGTGCAGCGGATTTGTGGAACTTACTACTCAGGAGAACTTTTAACTTAGTCTAAATAATATAAACAGGTGTGGACAAGATGACAAGTTTTATTACATGGTCAGTAATAGAAGGCGCCTTGGAGCTGGGGCTTATTTATGCCCTTATAGCTCTGGCGCTGTTTCTTACATATTCTATGCTCAATGTGTGCGATCTGTCTACGGACGGATGCTACACATTGGGTTGTGCGGTAGGAGCCGTGGTGGCAATAGCCGGCCATCCGGTTCTTGCTTTTTTTGCTGCAATGGGAGCGGGGGTAGTATCGGGGTTTATAAACGCATTCCTCCAGACCAGACTGGAGGTTGAAAGTATGCTTGCCGGTATTATAGTAAATACCGGACTTTATACTATAAACCTTGCCATTATGGGAAAATCGGTGATAAGCATGAACGATACCGAAACCGTGTTTACATGGATGAAAAAAATGCTTGAATATACCGGGGCTGCCGGAGCGTATAAACTGATAGTGGCAGCAGTGTTTGTGGCAGCGGTTTCTGTGCTTATGCTCTGGTTCCTGGGAACAAGGCTCGGGCTTTCAATAAGAGCCACCGGAGACAATCCCGATATGGTAAAATCATCATCAATAAACCCTTCTTTTATGACTACGGTCGGCCTTTGCATAGGCGGGGCTCTTACTGCTTTATCGGGCTGTCTTATAGGAGAATATCAGAAATCATGTGATATAAACATGGGCACCGGAATGGTTACAGTGGCGCTTGCTTCGCTTATTATCGGAGAGACAATATTCTCAAAGAAAAGCATAAGGGTAAGGGTGTTTGGAGTGATATTCGGCTCGTGCCTTTACAGAATAATAGTGGCCATTGCCTTAAGGTTTAATCTCCCGGCAAGTGCGCTCAAACTGGTTTCGGCTGTAATTGTGGCGATAGCTATAGCCATGCCTGCAATTAAAAGGTACGCTGCAAACAGGAAGATAAGGCGCATAGCAATGAGAAAACGCGTTTCGGAGGGAAGATAATGCTCGAGATAAACAGTATTACAAAAATATTTAATAAGGGCACGCCCAATGAAAAAGTTGCTGTACAAAATCTCAGCCTGAGCGTAAAAGACGGTGATTTTGTTACAATAATAGGTTCGAACGGAGCCGGGAAATCAACTATGTTTAATGCGATTTGCGGCAGCTTTATTGTTGACGAAGGCAGCATAATACTCGGAGGTCAGGATATTACTTTTTTGCCCGGCTATATAAGAAGCCGCAGTATAGGGCATCTTTTCCAGGATCCGATGAAGGGAACGGCTCCGAATATGACCATAGAGGAGAACCTGGCACTTAGCTATCTGAGGACTTCCGGACGCAAACAGTTTTTCAGCAGAATAAGTTCAAAAGACAAAAAGTTTTTCAGGGAAAAGCTGTCACTTCTTGATATGGGACTCGAAGACAGGATGGAGAGCCCTGTGGGACTTTTGTCCGGAGGACAGAGGCAGGCGTTAACCCTTTTAATGGCGACGCTTATTACGCCGAAGATTCTGCTTCTGGATGAGCATACGGCAGCCCTTGACCCTGCGACGGCGGAAAAAGTTTTAAGTCTTACGGCGGCGATAGTAGAAGAAAGAAAAATAGCCTGCCTTATGATTACCCATAATATGCATTCCGCTCTTGATATGGGCAACAGAACCATAATGATGGACAGCGGAAGGATTGTGTTTGATGTTTCGGGAGAAAAAAGGAAGAAAATGACGGAAAGCGATTTGCTTTCGGCCTTTAAAGAGGGAGCCGGTAAGGCTCTTGACAATGACAGAATACTTTTGGAAACATAAAAAAGCCGCGCAGCCCAGGCGCGGCTTTTTGGTGTTATCTTTCTTCGTATGTTGTATCTATGGCTGAGGCTTCCTGATAGGCATTTCGCATAGCGGAAGAAACCCTTCTTACCACGAATATG
>CAJOOU010000121.1 GCA_905236735.1 uncultured Eubacterium sp.
ATAATAAACACCAGAACCCCCATACCTCCTATCCAGTGGGTGATACTTCTCCAGAAAAGCAGACTCCTCGGCAGAGCCTCCACATCCTTTATAATCGTCGCTCCCGTAGTTGTAAAACCGGATATTGTCTCAAAAAGGGCATCCACATAAGATGTAATATATCCACTCAGATAAAAAGGCACTGCTCCCATAATGGATAAAACTATCCAGCTTAGCGCCACAATAATAAATCCCTCTTTTGCATAAAAAACAGTATCCTTTTCCGAAAAAGCCCCAAGCACAAATCCGATTACAAGGCAGACCGCAATCGTTGCCGCAAACCCCTTCCATACGCCGTCCGAATAATACAGGGACACAGCGAAAGGAATCAGCATAAACAAACCTTCAAATATCAGTACAATTCCCAAAATACGGGCAATAGCCTTACCGTTCATTTTCTTCCTCTAACCCAAGATATCAGAAATATCGTTAAGTCCCTTTCTCGTGGTTACCACAACTACACTGTCCCCTTCACGGATAATGCTCCGTCCGTTAGGTATCTCAATATGTCTGCCGTGAGTGATGCAGGCAATGATTATCCCGTCTTTAAGCCTTAGTTCAGCAAGACTTTTTCCGGTAACGGCAGAATCCTTTTTTATAATAAACTCCAGTGCCTCTGCCTTTCCCTCTATAATGTTATACAGGGTTTCAACATTTGAACCCTTTGAATTTTCCAAAGCCCTTGCATAGCTTATAATGTTATCACTTACAATGTTTTTGGGGCAGATAATAGTATCGAGGTCCATGCTCTCTATCACATCATCATACGAAAGAGTATGTACCTTGGTGATAAGCTTGGCATTTGAATTTTTCTTTGCAAAAAGACTTAAAAGGATGTTTGTCTCATCAATATTGGTAAGGGCAATGAATGAATCCGCATCCTTTACACCCTCTTCAAAAAGCACACCCTCACTGATTGCATCTCCGTGTATAATCATGGCTCCGTCAAATTCCGCACTTAAATCCTCGCATTTTTCGTAGTTCTTCTCGATAATCGTAGTCCTTATTCCCATGGTAATAAGCATCTTTGTAAGATAATAGCTGATGTCTCCTCCTCCGACTATCATGGCACTTGATATTCTGCTGTTTGAAAGCCCGGCCTTTTTCAGCATCTGATTCGCCTTTTTGGATACGGTTGCAACAGATATTATGTCACCCGGCATAAGTGCAAATTCTCCGTTTGGAATTATTACTTCTTCCCCTCTTTCAACGGCTGTAATAAGCATATCTATTCTAAGGCGTCCCATTATATCCTTAATCTGCATATTGCACAGCTCAGAATTTTCAGGAAGCTTGTATTTTACTATCTCCACCCTGCCTTTTGCAAAGGTCTCTATCTTCTTAGCCGAGGGTGAACGAAGTATTCTTGCGATTTCGGCAGCTGCCATCATCTCTGAATTGACTATCATGGCAAGTCCGAGCTCATTTTTGAGCACATCCATTTCCTGTGCATAGATTGGGTTGTGTATACGGGCTATGGTTTTACATCCGCCTGATTTTCTGGCAACAAGACAGCAGACAAGATTCAGTTCGTCATTACCCGTAAGAGCCAGAAACAGCTCTGCCGATGAAATATCGGCTTCTTCAAGCACCTGTGAACTGACACCGTTTCCTATAACTCCGTACACATCAAACTCGTTTGTAACCCTGTCTATATTCTTTCTGTTAATATCTATTACGGTAACATTATGCTTTTCGTTTGCAAGCTGACCGGCAACTGTGTAACCGACCTTACCGCAGCCGACAATAACAATTTTCATTTCAAAAAATCTCCCTGAAAAACATTTTTCAACCGTTTAATCATAATACAAATCCCCCATTTCCACAAGAGAATTTATATGCTATTATATAAAACAGATTATGAGGTGTTTATTACCTTTAATTTTCAAATAATGACTTTGTTTTAAGGGAGATTTCAGAAAAAAATGTATAATGAAATCATCCAAAGAGATGTTGGAGGTGGGTTCATTGAAAATATTGGTCATTGAGGACGAAGTATCGCTTTCGGATGCCCTTGTAAAAATACTTGAAAAGGCCGGTCACAGAACGGATGCAGTCTACGATGGAGAAACGGCACTGGATTATGTGGAGGATTTTTCATATGACCTGCTGATTGTAGATGTTATGTTACCCAAGATGGACGGATTCGAGGTGGTCCATGCAGTACGCCACCTTTCGCTGAAGATGCCCATCCTGATGCTTACAGCAAAGGCCACTGTTGCTGATAAGGTAACAGGTCTTAAGACCGGAGCAGACGATTATATGACCAAGCCTTTTGATACCGAGGAGCTTTTGGCGCGTGTGGATGCGCTGACCCGGCGAACCGGTGACCTTATTTTAAATGAACTCGCCTTCGGCGACCTGAAACTCGATTTATCTTCTGCCATTCTCTACGGCAAGGATGACAATGTACAGCTTTCCAAAAAAGAGTTTGAGGTATGTAAAATATTTTTCAAAAATCACGGTATCACCATTACAAAAGAAAATCTTATCACAGATGTATGGGGATATGATTCTGAGGCCACGGACAATAATGTCGAGGCCTATGTTTCGTTCCTCAGAAAAAAATTCAGATACTTAAACTCAGCTGTAACAATAAAAACCATTCAAAAAATCGGCTACCGTCTCGAAATTAAGGAAATATGAAAGAATATCAAAGAAAATTTATACTCCTGAATATGTCCCTTGTGGGAATAGTCCTGTTTCTGGCTATGATAGTCATAGGTGCATATATGTACAATGACTACTATAATTCCATGCTCAGCCAGATGAAACTCATAGCCTCCCACCAGAGTCTCGGCAGCGATTATCTGCCCTCGGATGCGGAAATAGCCGCATCCACCTATGGATACACAAAAGCTTCCGGCTCAGATTACGAAACAGATACATCTACAGACACATCTGCTGATAACGAAAACGCAGACAGTTCCGATGACGATACCGTATATATATACAGAAGACAAACTTCTTCTTCATCGGAGGATACCTCCGATATGACAACCACGGCTTCTGGCGATGCCAGCAAAAAAACTACAGCTTCAGGTGATGCTACCGCCTCGGGCGATGCCACACCCACCATAGAAGATGAGGTTATTTCCGCCGTATACTCGGATTATGATGATACGGTTATAATAATTCCGGGCCATTCAAATGAAACTTCCACTTCTTCTGCCGAAACAGAAGAAGAAAACGAATATCTGGAGGAAATAGTCAGAAGCGTACTTGAAAAAGAAGATGCCGCAGGACTGTTAAAAGAATACAATATGTATTACTACCGCTCGGAAAGTTCATCTTCCCCTACCAGAATCGAACTCACAAACTCTGCCTATATGAAGGAACATATGCAGAGGCTTATTATACAGCTTACATGCGTATTTATATTTATGATGTTCTTATTCTACCTGATAAGCTTCCTCATATCCAGATACGCCATCAAACCGCTCCAGCACTCAATAGATATGCAAAAGCAGTTTGTGACCGACCTGTCTCATGATTTAAAGACACCGCTTACCATTATACTTACCAACAACAGCATCTTAAAATCAGGAACGGATAACGAGGAAAAATGGATAGAAAGCACCGACAATGCCGCTCACAACATGCTTAAGATGGTAAATGAGATGATGGATTTATCGGAACTTGACGCGGTAACTACCCTGCAAAACGGCGAAGTGGTAAACTTCTCTTCCATTGCCGACAAGTCCACCCTTGAAGTGGAATCTCTCTGCTACGAAAATGAGATTGAGTTTAATATGGATATAGACGAAGACATATATGTAAACGGCAACAGCGACTACATTTCAAGAGTTACGACAAGTCTTTTGGAAAATGCCCTTAAGTATGAGCCCGCCAGGGGACGAATAGATATTTCTCTTAAATGTATGAAGAAAAAGGCCATACTTACGGTGTGCAACCACCATACCATTATATCGCCGGAAGACCTCCCTCATATATTTGAGAGGTTCTACCGCGCCGATAAATCAAGAACAAACCCCGGAAGTCACGGTCTCGGTCTGTCAATAGCAGCCCGAATGGTTCAGATGATGGAAGGCGATATTACGGCCAAAAGCTCGCCCGGGGAAGGCACATCATTTACGGTAACCTTCCCGCAGGCTAATGTTGAAATTCCAAAGCAATAAGTTTATACTAATATTTAGTTTTACGGATAAGTATTTTTAAGAAAGAGGTATTTTATATGGTTAATTACTTGGAAATCGAAAAAGTAATAGGTCGTGAAATAATCGACTCAAGAGGCAACCCGACAGTTGAGGCCGAGGTGTATCTTGCCGATGGTACAATAGGACGGGGAGCCTCTCCTTCAGGAGCTTCCACCGGTGAGTTTGAAGCCTTGGAACTTCGTGACGGAGACAAGAAAAGATACGGCGGAAAAGGTGTGCAAAAAGCCGTAAACAATATTAACACCACAATAAACGATGTGCTTACGGGAATGGATGCATCCGATATATATGCAATTGATGCAGCCATGATACAGGCTGACGGCACCAAAGACAAATCAAAACTCGGAGCCAATGCCATACTTGCAGTATCAATTGCATGTGCAAAAGCAGCTGCTGCATCCCTTGACCTTCCGCTCTACAGATTTATAGGAGGTATCGGAGCAACCACCCTCCCCTGCCCTATGATGAATATATTAAACGGCGGAGCTCACGCAGCAAACACCGTAGATACACAGGAATTTATGATAATGCCGGCAGGAGCATCTTCATTTAAAGAAGCCTTAAGATGGTGTGCTGAAGTGTTCCACTCTCTTCAGAGCCTCTTAAAGAGCAAGGGACTTGCCACTGCCGTAGGTGACGAAGGAGGTTTCGCACCTGACCTTTCAAGCGACGAAGAAGCAATCGAGTACATCCTCGAAGCAATCAAAAACGCAGGATACGAGCCGGGCAAGGATTTTGTGCTTGCCATGGACGCAGCCTCAAGCGAATGGAAGGGTGATAAAAAAGGCCAGTACAAACTGCCCAAGTGCGGTAAGGTATATACCTCGGAAGAGCTGGTAGACCACTGGGCTTCACTTGTAAGTAAATATCCTATTGTTTCCATAGAAGACGGTCTTGACGAGGAAGACTGGGAAGGCTGGAAATATATGACCGAAAAACTCGGCGACAAGCTGCAGCTTGTCGGAGATGACCTCTTTGTTACCAATACGGAGCGTCTCTCAAAGGGTATCTCAAACGGCGCAGGTAATTCAATCCTTATAAAGCTCAATCAGATAGGAAGCGTATCAGAAACTCTTGACGCCATTAAGATGGCTAAAAAGGCAGGTTATACCGCTGTTGTATCCCATCGTTCGGGAGAGACGGAAGACACTACCATAGCTGACCTTTCAGTAGCCTTAAATGCCGGTCAGATTAAAACAGGAGCTCCTTCGAGAAGCGAAAGAGTTGCTAAATACAACCAGCTTTTGCGTATAGAAGAACAGCTCGGTTCATCCGCTGTTTATGCAGGATTTAACGCTTTTAATGTAAAACGATAATTCTATGATACAAAAACCTCTCCATCGTTAAACTGATGGAGAGGTTTTTATTATCCCTGCCTGCTTATGAATGCGGGCCGCGTTCAAAAAATTCATCAACTGTACTAATAAGATCCTCCGGATTCATTGTCTTTAACAGATAGTTCTCAGGTCTCATGGATATCCCCGTCATAACCGAATCCTTATCACTTTTGGCAGTCAGAAACATTACCGGAATGGCATTGGTAGCAGCCCCTGCCCTAAGCACTTCAAGTACCTGCGGACCGCTCATACCCGGCATCTCAAAATCAAGAAGTATCAGATCAACCGTGCGCTCTTCCAGAAATTTAAGAGCAGCAGGTCCGGAATTACACATATATATGTCGTATTTTTTAGAAAGCCACATCTTTATTGTTCTAAGCATGGTGCCGTCATCATCTACGACAAGTATTTCCTTTTTATCTTTTTTTACTTCACTCTGCTTTTCCAAAAAAATCTTTTCAAGCTGGTTAGAAAGTTCTTTTATGTTAACCGGTCTCCTTACGGTTGCGGTAACCCTGTTTTTAGGTATTCTGAAATATGCTTCCTCCAGGTCCATCTCCGCACCGATGAAAAGAAGAACGGTATCCTCGTTTGTAGTATTATCCTTAAGATAAATAAGACCATCTTCTATGGACTCAACATCATCAAGATAGAAAATAACAATTCTCGGTCTGTCAATAACTGCTTCTATATCAGATTTGTGAGGTCCGCACAATTCAACTTCATAACCCGACGTTTTAAGCGAATTAATTATAGCCTTAACCATAAAGCTTTTGGAATCGCCTATTAATAATAATCGTCTTCCCATATAATGTCCTCAATTTACCGTGACAGCAGCTTATCTATAAGCTCCAGACTTTTATCCCTGTCAACTTCTTTTATATATAATAACATTTTTTTAATGTCAGCGAAATAGTTTTCGGGATATTTATATTCCTTTAACATTTCCGCAACAGAATCCGCAGTATCAAAATCAAAGGCTTCTATCATCTGATACAGCTCACCAAGCACGGTTTTAAGCTCTTCTTCGCCCATCATTTCCGCATCCTCTTCTGCCACTTCTCCGTAGGATGCCACTTCCTTAAGCACGCTCTTATATGCTCTGTAAATTACCAGAAGTTCGTGGGTTTTTACCATTACCTCACGGATATTTCCGTCGTTTCCACAGTCCTCGAGATATTTTGCCTTTTCAGAAAGTTCAAGGGCGCCTATCAGTCTCGCCGAACTTTTAAGAGCATGTACCTGTATCGTATACTCTCTTATCTCTTTGGCTTTTTGCAGATTTTCTATAAGGTCTGCCTTTGAATCTATGGAGGCGTAAAAATCCTTTATGACATTTATAAGCACCTCAGAGCTTCCGCAGTTTTTAAGAGCCTCGTCGATATTTACGAATTTTTCGTCAATACTTCCCAAAAGTTCAAATGCATGCTCATCATATAAATCATCGTCTTCATATCCGGGCGCATAATCGGAAAAACCGGGTTCTCCCTTAAATATTACCTTATCTTCAGGCAAAAGTTTGATAATTGTGCTTTCCAGCTTTGATGGATCAACCGGCTTGGAAAGGTATTCCACAAATCCGTTTTGCATAAACATTTCCCTGGCTCCCGATACTACATTTGCCGTAAGAGCCACAAAAGGCGTTTCCATGTTTAGATTGCCCGGCATAACCGTGCTCGCGTTTAAGGTCTCTATACCGTCCATTCCCGGCATCCTGTGGTCCATAAACACAATATCAAACTTAAAACGCGTCATCAGTTTAAGAGCCTCTATTCCGCTCTCCGCCGTATAAACATTTACCCGGGTATCCCTGATAAGTCCCTTTATAACCTCAATATTCATAGGCGTATCGTCAACTATCAGGATAAATGCTTTTGGAGCGTGGAAAAGAGTCTCATATTTTTTCCTTTTTTCACTGGATACCGCATTGTCCTTGTAAGAGCTTACCGTCTTTTCGCCGTCAATAACCTCCTGCAGTATCCTGAAAGAAAACTCCGATCCCTCATTATATACGCTCTTTACCTTTACCTCCGAATCCATAAGGCTGAGAATATTTTTAACAATGCTCATTCCAAGGCCTGTGCCCTCCACATTGCGGTTATTCATCTCATCAATTCTCTCAAACGGCCTGTAGAGTTTTTCAAGTTCTTCTTCTTTTATACCTATTCCGGTATCTGTCACCTTAAAGTCAAGATAGATGTAGTTATCGTCCACCTTTTCCCAGTCCACGCCAAAACTTACCGACCCTTCTTCGGTATATTTTACGGCATTGTTTAAAATATTAATGCAGCACTGTTTTATCCTTATTTCATCACCGAAAAGCAGGCTGGGGATATCCGGATTAACATCTACAATAAGCTTTAGCTTTTTGCTTTCGGCCTTTGCCGATATCATATTTACCAGATCTCCAATCATGGCTCCGAGTTCGTATTGCAGAGGTATTATCTCCATCGTACCCATCTCGATTTTTGAAAAATCCAGAACATCATTTATCAGACTTACCAGGGTTTTGCCGGCATTTTGTATATCTCCCGCATAGCCCTTTATATTTTCGTCAGAGCTCTCCCTTAATATCATTTCGTTCATTCCCAGAATGGTGTTTATCGGAGTCCTTATCTCATGTGACATACGGCTCAAAAATCCGTTTCTGGCCCTGTTTTGAGCCTGTGCCATCCTGAGCTCTTCTTTTAGTCTCTTATCTCTTTTCAGTTTGCGTCCGTATCTGTCAACAACTTCCATCAAGCGGTAAAGCGCCGCATAAAGATGATAAACCTCATCTTTAACAACGGGCATTTCCCTGTTTTCGCCATATCTCATCTCATATCTTTCCTCATCCGAAGCCCCCGAATAGGCTCCGATATATCCCGAAAGTCTCTTAATGGGCTCAAGGGTATATGTGCTTATAAGGAAATTCGATATGGCGATTACCGGAATCATAAAGGTAAAAAGCATAAGCATCCTCTTCATACAGAAAAAGAAGTAAATTGTGCCTATATATTCATCATCTACGAGATTATATGCCTCCCTGTACTGATACTCTACTATTTTCAGATATTCTTCATTCGCAAAAAAACCTCTGACACTGTCTCCGGTATATATCTCGCCCGGTCTCATAAATACAATGGTAAAAACCACTATGGCCGATGTCAGAAGTACTAAGGCGACAATTATCCTGCGTCCGAGCACAAAGGGCTTGTTTTTACCGGTCTCAACAAAGTTTTTCTGATAGCTTTCCGTATAAAGATATCCTGTCATTGTCCTTGATTTTACCTCATCCGATACACAGTTTAAAAAAGTATAGATAAGAATAACGCTCAAAAGGCACTCGGGGAACACCTGTGCAAAAGCCGTAAATAGGGCATAAACATTTATACTGCCTATAAATACATCACCGCAGAGCGCAAGAATAATAAGCCATATATCTCCCGCCGCAAATGCAAGAAGTACCGCAAAGCCCAGGGACATTTTAAGGGACTTATAAACTCTTTTTTTAGCTCCCGTATATGCTACCGCCATAACCATAAGCAAGGAAAAAAGTTCATATGCCGTATTAAAATCATTTACTGCTGCATATAAAAACAGCATAAGAAGATACACCATTGCCGGCAGATAACCGTAAAGGCTGATTACCAGAATAGCTATAATGTGATATCCCGTAAAAAAGGTTCCATCACCGAATACATATATATTTGTACCTGTTTCCTCGAGCAGAACGCTTATCAGGAAGGAAAATATCGTAACCAGACTCATACGGTATGCAAGTACTTCCTTCTCCCTGTTCTCCAGTGAAATCATATTGTAATTATACTTCATACGCTTTTATTTTCTCCGAAGGCAAAAGTTTAAAAATAAGGTTATCGAGTATACTGCTGTCCACGGGCTTTGAAATATATTCGTCAAACCCCTTCTCCCTGTAGTGGTTCCTGTATGATTCATCGCTGGCCGTACACACCACATATCTGGTTGCGGCATCCGGAATCTTTTTCTTTATTTCATTCAGGGTCTCCTCACCATTCATTACCGGCATCCTGTAATCAATAAATATTATGTCATATTCGGCCTTTTCAGCCATAAGAACTGCCTCCTTACCGCTTTTAGCCATATCCACCTTTACCAAAGAGCGTTTCAGAAGCTCTTTCATAACATAAATATTAAGCTCGGTATCATCTACCACCAGTATCCTTGCCTCCGGTGCCACATAGTTTTCTTTTTCGTAGTAAATCTCATCGATATTAATGTCTTTTACAAAATCACCTGTGGGTTTTTTAGACATTATTTTCTGCCTTACCGAAAAAGAAGCCCTTGTACCCTTTCCGTAGGTACTGTCAATATTAAGAGTAGAATGCATCAGCCTAAGCAGCTGGGAAGTAAGTGCTATACCTATGCCGGTTCCCTGTATTGCCCTGTTCCTGTTCTCATCAATCCTTTCAAAGGGTTTGAACAGCTTTTCAAGGTCTTCCTGTTTTATACCGGTGCCCGTATCCTCAATGACTACGGACAGCATTATTGTTTCATCCTGCGACTCTTCGTAATCAATGCTTAGGGTAACTCCGCCTTCAGTAGTGTATTTTATGGCATTATCCATGAGATTATGAGCCGCCTGTCTGATTTTATTACCATCACCACTCAGGACAGACGGAATATTGGGGTTTACATAAATATTGAGCTCGAGATTTTTAAGCCTTATATCATAGGCTACTGTATTTACCAGCTGTTTGACAAAATTCTCCACGCTATACTCGGCACTTATGACCTCCATCTTTCCCGATTCGATTTTGGAAAAATCAAGAATATTATTTACAAGTATAAGAAGTTTATCTCCGGCAATTCTGATATTTTTGGCGTACCCGAGCACCCTCGGTTCCTTTCCTTCACGCAGAATCATCTCGTCCATTCCCAAAATCGCGTTTATGGGCGTCCTGATCTCATGAGTCATATTGGACAAAAAACTGTTTTTTGCATTGTCCGCCGCCTGGGCAATCTTTAAGTCATCCTCCACATAGTCGTCTTTTCGTATCTGGTCAAAATACGCCTCCTCCTCATACACCATATTCTTCATGGCCTCGTAAAGCTCCGAAACCTCATCATTTGTAACAGGGCGTATCCTCTCTATTTTCTTTATATATTCTTTCCTTTGCTCATCTCCCACTTCAGAAAGTCCCCCGAGATAATCGGAAAGATTTCTGATTTCATCTATGGTAATGCGCTGTACCATATGATTGGCTATGATTACACAGGGGAGAAGGGCATTTAAAAGCAGCATCACATGTTTCGCATAAAAAACATACTGCTCCCTGCCGGCCGAAAAATAGTAATTAAGATAATCACTGGGAAACAGGAATATAGTTGTCGCCGTCATAATCAGCACAAGGTCAATAAAAAGCGCCACTGTCACCCTGCGCGAAAGCTTGTTATAACTTGAAAAAAGGCCCTTTCTCCTTTTTTCATTTCGGTAATCCTCTCCGTAATAATATGAATAAATAACATATTTCCTCATATTCTCATTAAGGACATTCAAAAGTATATATATGATGAATCCGGCGATAATATACTGTGGAAGTTCTCTTATAAAGTATAAAAATTCCTGCTTTGCACTTATATTAAAGGCATCACCTTCCAAAATCCTGAGTATGAACATCCATACATTGGTAGATAAAAAAGACATGCATCCGGCCGTAGCCAAAACCCTCTTTTTATTGGCAAAAGCACCGTATTTTGAAAGGAGGTCCGAAACAATGTAGATAAGCAGATAGCCAAAAACGCTGAAAGAATCCATCCCATATGAAATATAGGCCCAGATGAAAACAATAACAAAAGAAGTCACACCCGGAACAAGACCGAGCGTGGCTCCCAGAATAAAAGGCAGAAAATGATAAAAATCAAAAACAACCTCACCAAAAATATACTCCGTATAATATCCGTCAGTTATATAATCAAAGATTACATAAGCCGACGAAAGTAAAATACCGAAGATTACAATTCTAACAATTATGCCAATCTCTTTTTTGCTGTAAAGACGCATATTAATTGTCATAGGCTTTTTTTACTACCTCATTTTTATTCTTATATATACTGTCTTCCTCAACAACTCCTCTGACCATTGAAAGAGGATATACATTTGTATTTCTGCCGATTACAGAGCCGGGGTTGAGCACCGAATTACAGCCTATTTCTACATTGTCTCCCAGCATGGCTCCAAATTTTTTAAGTCCGGTTTCTATCTCTTCTCCTTCACATTTTACAACAACCGGGGTTTTGTCGGATTTTACATTGGATGTAATGGAGCCCGCGCCCATATGAGCCCTATACCCAAGCACGGAATCACCGACATAATTATAATGCGGCACCTGGACACTATTAAAAAGAACGGAATTCTTAAGCTCGGTGGAATTACCCACTACGGCATTTTTACCTACTATGGCCGCTCCCCTGATAAATGCGCAGTGTCTTATCTGAGCACTTTCATCTATGATAAGTGGTCCGTTTAAATATGCACTCGGAGCTACCTCTGCTGATTTTGCAACCCAGATGTCCTCCCCTCTTTTTTCGAAAACATTCTCATCAAGAGTATTTCCGAGTCTGACAATAAAATCCTTTATCTTCGGAAGGGCTTCCCATGGATAGGTAAGTCCTTCAAAAAGCTCCTTTGCAATTGTCTCATCTAAATTATACAATTTTTTTATCTTACAGGCATCCATTTTTTTCTCCAATCTCAAGATTATTTATAATACTCTGCGGACTGTCTGTACAAAGTCTCCAGCATCCGGCTGTTATTCAGGCCCATTACTCCGGCTACCCTTCTGGTGATAAAGTCCTTTAGCTTTACCATATATTCTTCGCTGGTAACCTGTCCTTCGGCCACCATTGAAAGTCCCTTTTCCCAGCTCGCCGTCAGTTCGGGATTAAGCAATGATTTAATGGATGAGTTTACCACATCATATATCATCTCACCCATAAGAGTGGGCGTAAGTATCTGTGTTTTTTTATTAAGAGCTATGCTCTTTTTATCTATCAGTTTTTTCAAAATTTCGGCCCTTGTTGCACTCGTGCCAATCCCGGCGCCCTTTATCTGTTCCCTTAAGGACTCATCCTCTATAAATGAGCCGGCATTTTCCATTGCAAGTATGATGGAACCGGAATTATACCTTTTCGGAGGAGAAGTTTCTCCTTCTTTTATGCCAAGTTCCTTTACCTCAAGCTCCATTCCTTTTTTCAGCTGCGAAAGTTTTTCAAGCATCCCTGAGTCTGTCATCTTTTCTTCTTCTTCTCCGGTATCGGCTCCTTTTTTTTCAGGAGCTCCCGCTACCTTTAGATAGCCTTCCTTACTCAGAACCTTAAAGCTTGCATTAAAGTTCTCCGTCCTCACCTTTGCGCTAAGCGATATCTTTTTGTATTCGGCTGCCGGGTAAAATATACTGATAAACCTCCTGCATATCAGTTCATATACACCGGCACTTCTATTATCAAGACTCTTTAATGCTCCAAGTCCCGCCCCTGTCGGTATTATCGCATAATGGTCGGTAATCTGCTTGTCATTTACATACTTGGTCTTTTCTATGCCTTTAAAAGATGATTTTTCAAGCACCTCTCTTGCATACGGCGATACTGCCTCGTATGCCGTAAGTCCGCGGATGTTTTTTTCTATAACCTTTGCTATGGCACTTGAGAGTACTCTGGCATCGGTTCTCGGATAGGTCACAAGTTTTTTTTCATATAATTCCTGGACTATCTTAAGAGTCTCATCCGGGCTGATTTTAAATTTTTTCGAGCACTCGTTCTGGAGCTCCGCAAGGTTGTATAAAAGAGGCGGATTTTTCTTTTCGCTTTTCTTTGTCACCTCAGATACCACTGCCAAAAGCGGCTCTTCGGAAAGATATCCTATAAGTTCCTTTGCCTTTTCCTCGCTCTTAAATCCGTTTTCCTTGTATAAATCAGGTGAGCCGTAATATCTGGATTTATCCGTAACCTTCCATTCTCCGCTTACTGCCGTGCCAAACACATCCATATCCGCAAGCACCCTGTAGAACGGAGTTTTCACAAAGGCTCTGATTTCCCTCTCTCTTCTTACTATCATACCCAGCACACAGGTCATTACCCTGCCCACCGATATGGACACAAACTTTAGTCCCAAAAAATTAGCAACAGAATTACCATATTTAAGGGAAAGAAGACGGGAAAAGTTTATTCCCATAAGATAGTCTTCCTTCGCCCTGAGGTAAGCAGAGTTTGCAAGGTTGTCATACTCGGAAAGAGGCTTTGCTTCCTTTATGCCTCGAAGTATTTCCTCTTCTGTCTGAGAATCTATCCACACCCTTCTTTTTTCTTTTCCGCAGACCTTTGCCATCGCATCAACCAGTCTGTAAATGTACTCCCCTTCCCTTCCCGAGTCGGTGCATACATATATCCTGTCCACATCTTCACGATTTAAAAGTCGGGCGACGATATCATATTGTTTTTTTGCCGACGGAATTATTTCATACCTGAACTCTTCTGGCAAAAATGGAAGCGTATCAAGCCTCCATTTTTTGTATTTCTCATCATATACCTCAGGATAACTCATGGTTACAAGATGTCCGACGCACCAGGTAATTATGGCTTCGTCGGATTCGAGATATCCGTCATATGATCTGGTATTAAGTTTAAGAGCACCGGCAAATTCCCTTGCCACAGAGGGCTTTTCAGCAATATATACTGATTTTGCCATTAAATGTCAGTCTCCAATCTATAAGCTTGTAAGGTCAATAAGTGCAATACTCTCATCGGCTGTCGCCATGGTTTTTAATCTTATGTCAAAATCCCCTGCCGAAAACAGATACCTGTATTTTGCCTTGATTTTCGCACTTCTGAGCGACTGCTCAAGCTGTTCGTATCTGGCATAATCAAAGTATTCCTTTTCCCAGTTACATACAGCCACAAGATTTTCCCTGATATCGTTCTGAAGTATAATATCTATGTCTCCGTCCTTACCTATCCAGGTAGCGACCTTGCTTATCTTTATCGGAAGTTCTCCAGCCTTTTCCAAAAGTTTTAAGTACTCTCCCGCCACCTTTACGAATGTCCTTTCAAGATAGCTGTCGAGTCTGCCTTCTATATGTTTTTCGTAAAACTCCTCAGGCGTCAGGTTGTGTAAATCGCTCTGATTCGGATACACAAAGGTAAACCAGAAATCAATAAATGTATCTGATATCTTATATACGCCTTTTTGAGCATTCTCCCATCCACCGGTTTCAAGTGAACTTACCTTTTCAATCACTCCAAATGCAGCGAGGTTTTTCATATATACACTGATTTTCGCCCTTGAAAATCCGGTTTTATTATGGAGGCTGTTCAGCTTGGTATTTCCTGCGGCAATATTTCCGAGGATGGTCTCGTAAACGGCAGTTTCCCTAAGTTCTCTTTTAAGGAAGTTTTCCGCCTCATTAAACAGACCTCCCCTTGGAGATAATATCTGCTTAATGATATTTTCTTTTACAGTAAGCGACGGACTCCAATACGGCAGATAATCCGGCACTCCGCCTGTCACTCCGTACATGGAGATACATTCCTTCATTGTCCTTTTCGGGAAAAGCCTTACCAACTCAACAAAGTCAAGTTCCTCCACTTTAAACCTGTCACCGTAATAATTTCTCGGTTTAGAGAATGCCTCATCCGAGCTGCCCTCTACCCATGATACATCAGTAGAGCATAGATATGCCTGGGTGCGGCGCTCCGAAGGTATTCTTCCCAAAAAACCGGAAAGTGCCGGAATAAAATCCGGATCTTTTTTTACAATATTTTGAATCTCGTCAATAATCAAAACAAGCGGTCTGTCTTCGTTAAGCTCTATTGTATGGAAGATTTCATCATAAGAATCCGCCTCCCCGGATATACCGTAGTGCTCGTAAATAACGGACGCAAACATTTTCATCTGCTGCATCTCGGAAGCGTTACCCGCATAAAAATATATATGATTAAGATTTCTGCAAAGGCTTCTTACGACTTCACCGGCCTGATTACCCCATCTGCCATAAACGGTGAAATACTTGTTACCACCGTTTTTAAGGGCACCTTCCATAAATTTCTTTTCGTTATTATGATGTCCAATCACCTTTTAGTTTCCTCCAACATCTCTGCGGTTATTTTTTCTCAATATATCCCAAAGCCTTAAGCATCTCTGCACTTAAAATTGCTCCGCCGGCTGCTCCTCTGACAGTATTGTGAGAAAGTCCGACAAACTTGTAATCGAAAAGTGTATCTTCTCTGAGTCGTCCCATGGACACTCCCATACCTCTTTCGTAATCCACATCGAGTTTTACCTGTGGTCTGTTGTCTTCTTCCATATATCTGATGAACTGCTTCGGTGCGCTCGGAAGTTCAAGTCTCTGTGGCTCACCCTTAAACTCAGACCATCTCTGCAGGATTTCCTCTTTGGAAGGCTTGTTTTCAAACCTTACAAAGGCAGCTGCAGTATGTCCGTTAAGAACCGGTACTCTGATACACTGCGCTGTAATAAGAGGTGCCTTGGCAGGTACAATAACACCGTTTTCAATGTGTCCCCAGAGGCGAAGCGGCTCTTTCTCGCTCTTCTCTTCTTCTCCGCCAATATAAGGTATAACATTTTCCACCATCTCCGGCCAGTCCTTAAATGTCTTACCTGCTCCGGAAATAGCCTGATATGTTGTAACTACAGCCTCTTTTATGCCAAACTCTCTTAAAGCATGAAGTGCCGGTGTATAACTCTGGATAGAGCAGTTAGGTTTAACGGCAACAAATCCCTTCTTCGTACCGAGTCTCTTTCTCTGATACGGGATGATTTCATAATGCTCCGGATTGATTTCCGGCACAACCATAGGTACATCCGGTGTCCATCTGTGGGCAGAGTTGTTTGAAACAACAGGTGTTTCCGTCTTTGCATACGCATCCTCAAAAGCCTTTATCTCATCCTTTGTCATATCAACAGCCGAGAAAACAAAGTCTACTTCACCCGAAACCGCCTCAATATCGTGAAGATCTTTAACTACAATGTTCTTAACCCCTTCAGGAATAGGATTATCCATCTTCCACCTTCCGCTTACGGCTTCTTCATAGGTCTGTCCTGCACTGCGTGAAGATGCGGCTATTGTCACAACCTCAAACCACGGATGTCCGTCGAGAAGAGAAATAAATCTCTGTCCGACCATTCCCGTTCCGCCTAAAATACCTACTCTTAATTTTTCACTCATTACACTATCTCCTTCCAATCGTTCTTTAAATACCTGTCATATTCCAACAGTACTGCCTCCATTGCCTCCTTACCGGGAGCTCCGACAGTAAGTCTTTTATTTACACATGTTTCCATGGAAATAGCATCATAAATATCTTCTTCAAAAACATCTGATATACTTTTCAGCTCTTCAAGAGACATTTCATCAATTGCCTTGCCCTTTTCTATTCCATATAAGACAAGTCGCCCTATTATGCCGTGCGCATCCCTGAAAGGCACTCCGCGTCCAACCAGATAGTCCGCTGCATCTGTAGCATTTGTAAATCCCTTGGCTGCGCTGTTTTTCATCCTGTCTTTGTTAAATTTCATGGTATGAAGCATATCCGCAAAAAGCTCGATACAGTTTTGAGCCGTATCTATTGCATCAAAGGCAACTTCCTTATCTTCCTGCATGTCCTTGTTGTAGGCCAGAGGTATGCCCTTCATGGTGGTAAGCAGCGAAAAAAGTGCTCCGTACACCCTTCCGGTCTTGCCTCTGACAAGCTCCGCAATATCCGGATTTTTTTTCTGAGGCATAATACTTGAGCCTGTAGAATACGCATCATCTATCTCAACAAACTGATACTCATTCGAATTCCAGATAATCACCTCTTCGGCAAACCTTGAAAGGTGCATCATAATAATCGAAAGAGCCGATAAAAACTCGATAAGATAATCCCTGTCTGACACTCCGTCCATACTGTTTAAGGTTGGGCCGTAAAAACCGAGAGTCTCTGCAGTATACTGTCTGTCCAAAGGATAGGTGGTTCCGGCAAAAGCTCCCGAACCCAAAGGACAGTAATTCATCCTGTTAAAGATATTCTCCATCCTTCCCCTGTCTCTTTTAAACATCTCAAAATACGCCCCCATATGGTGGGCAAGAGTTGTAGGCTGAGCCTTCTGCAGATGGGTAAATCCCGGCATAATGGTTTCGGTGTTTTCCTTCATTATCGCGTAAATAACATCAAGAATATCAAGGAGTTTTTCGTCTACTCCAAGCACCTGTTCCCTTGTATAAAGTCTCATATCGAGGGCCACCTGATCATTACGGCTGCGTCCGGTGTGTACCTTTTTTCCCGTATCTCCGAGTCTTTCTATAAGCTTGGCTTCAACAAAGCTGTGAATATCCTCATACTCATCTGTTATCTCCAGACTGCCGCTTTCTATCTCAGCTGAAATATCGGCAAGAGCATGCACTATATCCTCGCTCTCTTCCTTTGTCAAAACACCGACTCTGCCAAGCATTGACGCATGAGCCATTGACCCCATAATATCCTGGGCGTAAAGTCTTTTATCAAAAAGAATCGACGCATTAAAATCATATACCTTTTTTTCCGTACCTTTGGTAAATCTTCCGCCCCAGAGATTTGCGGATTTAGAAGATGAAGCCTCCTCTTTTTTGTCTTCCTTTACACCTTCCTGCACAATTTCAGGAGTCTTCGGTTTTACTGCCGCCTTTTTACCGGCAGTAGTGTCTGTTTTTTCCTGCTCTTTTTTTAATTTAAATAAAGCAAGCTGCTCTTCTGCAGTAGCGGCCTCTACTTCCACCCCGTCAACCGTTGTTTTTAAAGCATCCTTGCCGTTTTCGGACATAAAATCCATCATTTGCATAATCTGGTCTCTGAAATTCTCAGCCATCTATATTCTCCTCATCGTTTAGTTAAAAGCAAATTAAATTATATCATCACATATACTGCGTGTCAAAACAATTTTCTGCTGTATATACAGCCGCAGTAATCCTGTCTGTATAGGTCATACTCTCTCGAAAGCTCAATCGACCTTTTATAACCTTCTCTCTTTTTAAAGTCCGAAGGCAGGGCTTTCACCCCGTATTCTTCCTCAAGACTTTCCGCTATCTCATTGAGTTTTTCGGCGTTTTTCAGAGGACTTATTGTGAGAGTTGTCGTAAAATAATCCGTCTTTAATTTTGCTGCATAAAGAGCAGCTTCCCTGAGTCTGAGCTCATAACACTTAAAACAGCGTCTGCCACCCTCGGGCTCGTTTTCAAGTCCCTTTGCCATCTCGAAAAATTCCTCAGGCTCGTACCTGCCCTCCAGAAGTTTTACCCTGTGTTTCACAGGCATACTTTCGGTCAGCCTTTTAAGTTCGGCTACTCTTTTGTTATATTCTTCCTGAGGATAGATGTTCGGATTGTAATAAAGGATTGTAATATCAAAAAAATCCGTCAGATACTCAAGCACATAGCTTGAGCACGGAGCGCAGCAGCTGTGCAAAAGAAGACTCGGAACCGTATCCTCCTTTTCGGCAAGGCAGATGTATTCATCCAGTTCCTTCTGATAATTTCTTTTCTGTTTTGAATTCCTGTGTTTTTTCCTCAAATTTTCGTCATTCATTGCATTACTGATTATATTCAAATTTATACTTTATTTCAAGATAAATACTTGACTTAATGCCAACTATTTCGTTATAATGCTTATGTTGCTTTTTATAGCAGGCCGATATGGCTCAGTTGGTAGAGCAATTCATTCGTAATGAATAGGTCATCGGTTCGAGTCCGATTATCGGCTTTCATCTGAATATACCGGCAGCATCAGCTGCCGGAACCATTTTCCCTTTTTAAATGAATACGAGTATTACGGTCTTCCGGGGCTTTTATTTGTGTATTTATTTATAAGGAGAATTTATGACCTATAACGAATTTAAAGAAAATATCAAAAAAGATATCGCTTCCGTCTACAGCGGAGAAAACCGGGTTATAATGCAGCCCGTCAAAAAGAACAACAGCGTTTTCTTAGATGCACTTATTATCCAAAATGAAAAGTCCAATATTTCCCCTTCCATCTACCTTAACGGGTTTTTTGACCTTATCAAAGATGGTAAACCCTACGATGATATTCTTAAAGACATAATAAATGTCTATGAGACCTATAAGACCGACCTTTCATTTGATACATCAAGGCTTCTGGACTTTGAATATATGAAAGGCAAAATAGCATTTAAGCTGATAAATCTGAATAAAAACCTGGAGCTTCTGGATGAAGTTCCCTTTGTCAGATTTCTGGACCTTGCCATAGTATTTTACTACCATATCGAGAATATGGCCGGAGAAACCGGTTCCATACTTATCACAGATGAGATGCTCTCCTGCCTCGGTATTGATTTAGACACCCTCTATGAAACCGCCCTTTTTAACACTCCCGGTCTTTTCCCTTATACATCGAGAACAATAAGTGAGGTGCTGGCTTCATACCTTGGGAACGGCACCCCATGCCTCCCTCCGGATCCCTTAAAGATGTATGTGCTTTCAAACAACAGTTGCACCTTCGGTGCCTGCGCTATTTTATATCCGGGTCTTTTGGAAAAACTCTCCGAAAAAATCGGAGAAAATCTGATTATCCTCCCCAGCAGCATTCATGAGATAATCTACCTTCCCGAAAGCGAGGTTTCGGATATTAACGATATAAACGAGTTAATTGTTTCCGTGAACGAAACCGAAGTAAGCGCCTCCGAATATCTCTCCGACCACTGCTATTTCTATAATGCAGAGGAAAAAAGACTGAGCTTTTAAAGCTCAGCCTTTTTCATTTCAGCGGCACTCTTCAAAAGTGTCTCCGTAATATTGTCCGTTCCCATCATTCTGGCAATTTCCCTGACAGATTCATCATACTTAAGGAGATTTACACCGGATATAGTCCTTCCGTCTGCAACCTCTTTTTTTATCATAAAATGACTGTCTGCCCTCGCTGCAATCTGCGGCAGATGGGTTATGCAGATTATCTGATGATGCTGCGATAACTCTTCGAGTTTCTTTGCCACCCTTGCCGCTGCCAGTCCGCTTATTCCGGTATCTATCTCATCAAAGATGAGCGTTTCGATATCATCCTTAAGAGCCGATGCACTTTTAACAGCCAGCATTATCCTTGAAAGTTCTCCTCCCGATGCCATCTTTTCAATTGGGCGCATTGGTTCCCCGGGGTTTGTGCAAAGCATAATTTCCGCCCTGTCGCATCCGTCCTCTCCGAAATCATCCGTATTTTTTATAATAAACTCAAACCTGCCGCCTTCAAAACTCAAATCTCTCATGGCAAGAGTTACTTCCTCCGACAGTCTTTTAGCCGCAGACTTCCTGATTTGTGAAATTTTTTCAGCCTCTCCGGCGCAGATTTCTTTAAGATTACCCGCCTTTGTTTTAAGAGATTCCAGCGTTTCTTCGAAATTTGTCAACTTGTCGAGACAGGCTCTTTTTTCTTCAAGATAATTGTTTATATCGCCAATTGTCTTTCCGTATTTTGACTTAAGCCTGTTAATCTCATTCAGTCTGTTTTCTGCCCTTATAAGCTCGCCTTCGTCAAAAATATTTTCCGAAAGATAATCCTTTAACATCCTTTCGGCATCCTGTGTAAGCTGTTCGAGAGAAAGCGTCGTATCATACACATCCGAAAGGGATTCGTCATATTTTGTAACCGAGCCTATTTCCCTTACAGCTCTTGAGAGCATATCCGCAGCTCCGCCCTCACCCAGATAACCGGCAGCCACGCCAAGCGCATCTGTGATACTTCTGGAATTCGATGCTTTTTTGTAATACTCTTCAAGCTCCTCATCTTCTCCATCTTTTAGATTGGCCTTTTCAATCTCATCTATCTCAAATGATGTAAAGGAAATTTCCCTCCTCCTCGCTTCATCATCCATATCCGCTTTTTCGATTTCTTTTAAAACTTCCCTGTAGGCAGCATAATCCGCTTTGTACTTTCCGGATACTCCGGAAAGCTCCCTGGCTGCATAGCTGTCAAGAAGTTTTAAATGATTGGAAGCTTTCAAAAGCTTCTGATGCTCATGCTGACCGTGAATATCGATGAGTATTTCGGCCGCCTCCTTAAGTTTCCCGGCAGTAACAGTCTCAGAATTAATCCTGCATGTATTTTTCTGACCGGTAATCTTTCTGGAGAGGATTACCCTCTCATCCTCAGGCTCTATATCAAGCCCGGCAAGTTTTTTTATCTGTTCTTCATCTGTCACATGAAATATCATCTCAACAAAGGCAGTATCTTCTCCTGTCCTTATAAGCTCTTTGGAAGCCTTTGCTCCAAGCGCAAGATTGGCTGAGCCCATAATTACCGACTTACCGGCTCCGGTCTCTCCTGTAATAATGTTAAGGCCACTGCCAAACTCTATCTCCGCTTCGTCTATTACGGCCAGATTTTTCACATGTAAAGTTTCAAGCATATTTCCCCCTACTCATTAATAAGCTCATACATCCTGTCCTTGAGTTTTTCCGCATCCTTTGATGTCTTTATCGCGCACATTACCGTATCATCTCCGGCAATTGAACCTATGATTTCCTTAAATCCGGCCGCATCAAGAGCTGCCGCAACTGCCATAGCCATACCGGAAACCGTCTTAATCACAAGTATATTCTGCGCACTCTCTGCGCTGACAAAACCTTCCTTAAACACATTAAGATATCTTTTGGACAGACCTCCTCCGTCCCTGTCAGCCGAAACATACTTCATTTTGCCCTCGGCTCCTTCAGTCTTAAAAAGGCGCAGTTCTCTTATATC
>CAJOOU010000122.1 GCA_905236735.1 uncultured Eubacterium sp.
CCTTCTCCGTTTATCTTTAAAAGGGTGTATTCTTTATAATCTTCACCGTAGGCTATGCCATCCTTTGAATAATATAACACAATATAAGGACAATGCCATACCAGATTCGATTCCGGCAGACTCATTGTATGGAAATCAATAATCACTTCTCCGTCAACAAAAACCCCCTCAGTTGCCGCCGAACAGAATCTGTCAATCTGGACATTCGGCAAATCCGATTCAAGGCGGTCCGTATAGTTTATTTTGTTTACAATCTTCTTTATTTCACCCTCTGTAACCTCTGCTCCCGTATTTACCGCTGTAATATCGTAAAGACGGCAGTTTTCACCGGTAAGTGCGATATAAACCGGCTTTGAATTATTGGGCAGCGCAACCGTTAAACATTCCTTTCGCCCCAAAGAAGTAAGAGTTAACGAAAGATGGTCTTCAAACCTTCCCGCCCTTATTTTATACTCATCCGGCTCATCGTCTGTCTCAGTTCTCTTTTCTTCAATATTTCTGGCTCCTGTGGAAACATAATGTCCGTCAAACCATATTTCCCCGTATTCAACATAATTATATTCTTCTATGGTCTTTTCATCTGTGTGTACGCACATATCATACGATTCAAAAAGAATAAGTGCAGGTTCAGAAAATGCATTATCCCTGCCCGGGTTTTTTTCAAGTTTAAATGAAAGCTCCACCCACTGCTCATCAATGCGGATACCTTTTGTAATGTTATTCCTGTATTTTTCGCAGTTTATCTCCTTTTCAATTAAAATACCGTCATTTTGGGTATCGCTTTTGTATTCCTGGTCCATAATACGGACCATAATTTCAGTAAATTCAGGATCAAACTGGTGTCCTGCCTGTTTTATAAACTCCTCCCTGACAATCTGATATGAAAGTGCATCACGAAAGCTCTTTTTGGATGTCATCGTATCATAAGCGTCCGCCACGGCAATTATTCTCGAAGGCTCCGGTATGGCATCCCCTTTAAGTCCCTCCGGATAGCCTTCTCCGTCATATCTTTCGCAGGTATATTTTGCCCCCTGGCTTAAATAAGGATACTCCGTAATACTTGAGAGTATTTCCGAACTGAACAGGGGCTTGTTTTTTACAAACTCCCTTTCTTCTTCGTTAAGTGCCCCGTCTTTATCAAGTATGCTGTCCGGTATGCCTATCATACCGACATCATGAAGCAGAGCCGTATAATAGACTTTTTCGCATTCTTCTTTATTCATACCGGCAGCTGCCGCTATTTTTCCGGCATAAGCTGCGACTCTTTCGGAATGACCCACGGTATATTCATCTCTTTTTTCAACAGCCGTAACAAAAGCCTTTGCAGTCTGGTTAAAAAGTCTTTTGATACTCCTCTGTTCCTTTTCGAGGTTTTCCACCTCAATTCCGTGTGCTCTTATAACCTCATTGTTAATATCCGTATATGCAAAGAAATAAAGAGCAATCGAAACCATTACCATAGCCATATTTACTATGGATATTCCATAAGTAAATATCTGCAGTATTCCCATGCAAATCGGCACAAATATATAAAGCATAAGTGAAGCATATATAAGTTTGCTGAACATTTTTTTATGCCTGTAAACAACGACAAACTGCAAAAGCGGAATACATACCGGCACAACATAACACAGTAAAAATCCCTGTCCTCTGTGATAAATATTCTGCTCATCAAAATAATAATAAAGCCCGGTAAAATGCGCAAACACCGCCAAAAGCATTCCGAAAATAGCGCCTGCATGTGTTACTTTGAGCATGGTCGGAGCATTCTTTAACCTGCCGCCATCGGCAATAAGATCCACAAGATACATATTAAAGGCAAAAACAACGGCAGATGTAAGAACAAAAACCATACAGTTGGAGAGTCTGACCATAACATATCCCGTATGGGACACATCTCCCCTGAATATATATGCCATACGGTCAAATCCGAGCAAAGATGTGGCTACTATCTCTGTAAAAATGAGAATCCATCTTCTTCTGGTCGGAAGAAATCTGGTAATCAAAAGCAAAATCGCCATCATGGCGCAGATGGCACACAATGCAAGCATTATATTAAGTTGATATTCCAGAATAAAATTATACATCTAAAACACTCCTCTATTTATGTGTGACAAAAAAATCATTCAGTTTTTCCAAAAGTTCTTCTTTTTGAATGGTTTTCAAAAAATATCCTTCCGGCCTTAAGGCAACCACCTCCATCACACTTTCCCTGTCACTTTTACCGGTAAGAAAGATAACCGGGATGGGCTTTGTCTCAGGGTCGCTTCTAAGCATCTCTAAAACCTGCGGCCCGCTTGTCACCGGCATCTCGTGGTCAAGCAAAATAAGGTCAACCTTGTTTTTTCCGAGATATTTTATTGCCTGCAGACCGGAATTTGCCATGGAAATCTTATACCTGTCCTTAAGCCATTCTCTGACCAGTGACAGATACTGCATATCATCATCAACAACGAGTATGCTCTTTTTAAGATCTCCCGTAGCCGCTTTTTGAAAATAATCCGTTACAGAAGCTGCATACTGCGCATTATCAATGGGTCTGGTAAATTCCCGGTAAATAAATACCTCCGGCAAAACCTTTTTAATATATTCAATATCAGCCGGCTCTCCAATAATTATAACCTGTGCGTCCGTTTCTCTTATCCTGTCGGTAAGAAAATGCATCACATCATCTTTCGGTCTTGTGTTATCGTCAAGATAGAGGGTTATAAGCTTTGCTCCCTCTAATTTCGAGTCGATATCGTTTATGCTTTGCGCTGCAAACTCACAGCTAATCCCGGTATCATTTACCTTCTTTATCAGCACCCTGGCAATAAATGATTCCTTTTCCCCTACAAATATCATTCTATTAGGCATTCTTTATATCTCCTTTATAACTTCTTCCATGCCGTCCCAGTCGAGCACTTTCAGCATACCTTTAATTTTACCCAGTCTGTTTTCATCCTCTTCGTTAAGTCTGTACTCAAACACCTGATTAAGTATCATCTCAACCGCATCATAATCCATCTGACTGATGCAGTCCTTAAGAGCTTCATACGCATCGCTTAGCTCATCACTTTCTATAAGCTCTTTATCTGCATCTTCTTCTGCCTGTTTCAGAGCGGAAAGAATATTTTTAAATTCCTCGTATTCGGCAAGAAATGCTGCATTGTTTTCATCTATATAATCAGCATCCTGCCTGTTGCCCGCATCCTCAAGTCTTGCAGCAAAGCCTGCAAAATCAAGAGCACCTATTATCCTTGCAGAACTTTTAAGAGCATGCACCTTTATCGTATAAAGTCTGATATTACCGTTGTCATACGCATCTCTTATTACCTTTAAATTGCCGTCTATGGTATCCAAAAAGAGGTTTAATGCAAAGATATAATTCTCTATACCTCCGGAATTTTTAATGCCTTCGTCAGCCGAAATGCCGCTTGCCTCGTATATCCACATCATCTCTTTAGGCATTTCGGTAAGTTCTTCGGCAGCCTCCGTATTTTCCGGTTTTTTCATCATCTCCTCCGGCAGATGCTGCATTATGGTCTTTTCCAAAGTCCTTATATCCACCGGTTTTGACAGATATCCGTTAAAGCCCTTTGATTTATAAAACTCTTCACCCTCTACCGAGTTTGCGGTAAGTGCATAAACCGGAAGCGTTGTATCAAATTCCCGAATCCTTCGCACCGCCTCTATGCCGTCCATTCCCGGCATCATATGGTCCATAAGTACCACGTTAAAGTGCGTATCCCTTATCTTGCCTAATGCGTCTTCTCCGCTTTCGGAGGTAGTAACAAATACCCTTGTTCCCTTTAAAAGTCCCTTTATGACATTAAGGTTCATCGGATTATCATCCACCACGAGTATATCTGCATCAGGCGCAACAAACATCGGCACATACGGTCCTGCAGCCTGGCTCTCGTCATGTTCGGTAAACAGTCCGATAGGTGTCGCATCAATTATTTTCTGTTTTACCGTCAGAATAAACTCAGAGCCCTCTCCGTAAACACTCTCGCACCAGAGCTTTCCATCCATAAGGAGGGCAAATCTTCTCGATATGTCAAGTCCGAGTCCTGTACCCTGAATACCGCTGTTTTTTTCTTCATCAAGTCTCTCGTAGGCGGTAAAGAGTTTTTCCATGTCTTCTTCTTTTACGCCCATGCCTGTGTCTTTTACCGAGAACTTAAGATAAGCCATATCCCCCTCTCTCTCTTCCATGGACACGTTTAAAATAAAGCCGCCTTCTTTTGTGTATTTAACTGCATTTGTCAAAAGATTCAGCAAAATCTGTTTTATCTTGCCGTCATCGCCGTAAAGCTTTTGCGGGAAGATTTCATCTATAACAACATCAAAGGTAAGCTCCTTTTCTATACTCCTTACTCTTATCATTGATACTATGGAACGAAGTGCCTCCGTTGTAGAGTATTCTCTCTCAACCAGATGCATCTTGCCCGACTCTATCTTAGACATATCAAGCAAGTCATTGATAAGTCCGAGAAGCGACTCGGCGGCATTTCTGATATCAAAGGCATAGTTCATCATAGACATAAAATATCCCTTCGGAACACCGGTGGCATCTTCCCTCATTACCATTTCATTCATACCCATAATGGTGTTTATCGGGGTTCTGATTTCATGAGACATATTTGCAAGGAATCTTGATTTTGCGGTATTTGCCCTCTCGGCATCCTCTTTGGCCTGACGGATTTCATCATACTGCCTTGCAACAATGGTAATTCTCATAAAACGCCATACCAGAATACCTACAACAAACGCAACAATCACAACAATAAGAACTCTTATAATAACCAGCTCCCCGATCCTTGCCTTTTTGGTTATATAATATACATCATCCTGAATCACCTCTCCGGTCGCCTTGTCAAGCAGTTCGATATGAAATGTATAATTGCCGTATGGAAGATTGGTGTATTCAAGGGTAGTAAGTTTGCTTCTTGTCAGCGTTATACCGTCATCTGGACCTCCCTCAAGGTAAAGATGTATAAGAGGATTGATCATTGTATAGTCCATAACCGATGCCATAATCTGTACTCTGTCTCTCGAAGATGGCAAAATAAATTCGCCGTCATCATCCGCATATATACGCTCGTCACCGCAATATACCGACTTAAGATCGGTTAAAATATTTTCATTTTCTTCGTAATATGTGTCTATGTTTACCTTGATCACTCCGGCTCTTCCCGGTATATACAAATCACCGTTTTCTTCTCTTGCGCTGTAGCCGTTTGAGGTAATGGCATAAGGCAAACCGCTCTCTACCGTATAAAGACTGTAATCCGAGATTGAGTCGTTTAAAAGCTCATCTGCACTCACCGTATATACACCGTACGAAGATAAAATCCAAGCCTTATCCGTGTCATCAAAAAATATGTCATAATTGTTTGTATACGGAAAGCTTTTTACCTGTGTTATAACACCGTTTTTCATATATTCTATTGAATTGGATGTTACAAACCACATTACATTTCTGCTCTCGTCACGGATGATTTTTAAAATCACATCACTTGTAAGTCCGTCTTCTCTGCCGATTTTACTTACGCCCTCATCCGTTATCCTGTAAACCCCGTCTCCGTCAGAGCCTGCAAGTATGCTTCCGTCAAGGGCCTCCTCGACGGTCAGAAATACAGTATTTGCAATGCCGTCATCCGCGCCCACCGTGCGCACAACCTCTCCGTCTTTAATTATGGCAAGACCTCCGTTTGTACCGACAATAACCTCTCCGTTTTGCGAAAAAGTAACACCTCTTACCTCGTTATGAGGCAGGCCGTTTTGTGTGGTATATGAGATTATCCTGCCGTTGCTGTAGCATATAAGTCCGAGGTCATTGGTATAGGTGGCAATCCACAGATTCCCGTAATCATCCTCTTTTATACATCTGACTCTGGATGTGCCTATATATTCAGTCAGTTCATTTTCTTTTGGTTTGCCGCCTGCGTCTATCATCCGAAGTCCGTTATCCGTACCCGTATAAATAACTCCGTCTGATAAGCACACGGCATTTGTCACCTCATCCGAAAGTCCGGCGTTTCCGGTGATATTAACAAAGTTGTTTGTTACTATCTTCATCACACCCTGAGTTGATGAAGCAAGCCACAGATTCCCCTGATAGTCCGATGTGAGCATCTCTATACCACTGTTTAGTGGCAACTTATCAAGCAGTTTAAATTTGCCGTCTTCGGTAAGATAGCCTACCGCATTTGTTGAAGAGACCCACACCCTTCCGCAGTCATAATTAATCCAGTGAGTCTTGTCTATGCCGGAAACATCTATGCGCTGCATATCCTCTGCCTTATCACCGAATCTGCCATAGTAGATATAGCTTTCTTCCGTTCCTATATATACCATTCCGCTCTCAAAAGGATCTGCTGTAATTGTGGTTATTTTCCCTGTTCCAAAGTCGCTGCTTGTATAGCTTTCCGTGATTTTGCAGTCATCTATCGCAAAAATAATACCGTTGGAAGACTGACCGTAAATCCTGCCGTCCGTCCCCTTATCAAGTTTTAATATTCTTTCTCCCGAAAGGTCGATCCCCTCCGGAGTGTGAATATTAAGCTCGGGGTCCGCATAGCATACACCGTCCGTCGTACCGATGAAGACATTTCCGTTATCATCTTCCTCGAAAATACGGATTGAAGAAGTCGGCAGCCCGTCATTATATGTCAGATGAATCCTTTCTTCTCCGTCAAGTATAACCACTCCGTTATCATTGGTTCCGACCCAGATCCTGCCGCTTGCATCCTCATAAAAACCTCTGGCGCTCGTAAGTCCGTCTTCAGTGCCAAGCATTTCAAACGTGGTTCCGTCATAACATATTACGCCTGCATATCCGCCAATCCAGACATATCCCTTCGCGGATCCGAGTAAGAACATCGCATCCGATGTGGGCAGTCCGTTTGTCGCATCGTAGAGTTCGGTTACATATCCTACTCCCGGTATCTGCCCGCTGGCCGCATAGCCTCCGCCGAACGAGTCATATACGGTCTGTGTCTCTCCCTCGTTTTCATCAGATGCAAACGCCGTATAAAAACCTCCCACAAAAGTAAAACCAACGCATATTAAAATCAAAACTGCCATCAAAGCATTTTTTCTCATAACCATTTCTATGCCCCCGCATTGTATTTTCTAAGTATTACCTTAACCTCGGGAAGCGCATCCAAAAATACTTCAACACACTTCTCATCAAACTGGCTGCCGGCTCCCTCTCTTATCATCTCTACCGCCTCATCAAGCTTAAACGCCGGCTTATATACCCTCGGAGATGTGAGCGCATCAAACACATCGGCAACCGCCATAATACGCGCGGAAAGCGGTATTACCTCGCCGTGCAGCCCCTCCGGATATCCCATGCCGTCCCACCTTTCGTGATGATACGCAGCCATATTTCTTGCTTCTTTTAAGTAGTTTTCCCCGCCCACGGTATTTATGGCCTTTTCCATAATCTTTCTTCCTGCTGTGGTATGGGTTTTCATAATTTCATATTCCTCATCGGTAAGCTTTCCGGGCTTGTTAAGTACATAATCCGGAATGTTTATTTTACCGACATCATGAAGAGGCGCGCTTCGAACCACATCCGACATAAACTGCGGAGTGATTTTTTCAGCATAATATCCCTTTTTCTTAAGACCTTCAACGATAATCTTTACATAAGCCGCAGTCTTTTGGATATGAGCTCCGGTATCGGAATCCCTGTTTTCCACAAGGTCAGCCATTGTAATAATGAGTCCGTCCTGCATATGCGAAGTGTTTTCCGCAAGATGTCTGATACTTCTGAGCTGCTCCGTCTGGCTTGATGCCATTTCGCATATGGCATTGTAAAGTTTTTCCACCTCGTCACCTGTGTGTATGTCAATCGCTCTTAATTTTCTCACCTTTTCGTCCAAAAGAGCCTGGTCGGCACCCGCCGAAACAAAGTCTTCAACGCCCTCAACCAGTTTGTCAATAGGATAGACCATATAAACGCCCGTTACCAAAAGTCCGAAAGCCAGAATCAGTACGAAAAATCCCGAGACAATAAGTACAACCCTGAACATAAAATCCTTCATATAATCAGCCAGATAATTAAGAGAAACATCGGCTCCGACATAGCAGACGCAATTCCCGTTATCATTGTATACCGGATAATATATCGTTCTCATCCATTTCCATATACCTTTATTGTCAACAGGTTCTATTTTCTCACCGTTAAGAAGCGCCGGAAGATACGGCTTAAAATCGTCCTCTATATCCACCTTGTCTCCGGGTTCATAGGCCTGCTCACCGTTTCCCGTTTCCACATCAAAAACAAAGGTAACATACTCTTTGCTTACCGTTATCACATACAGGTATTCCACTTCATATGAACTTTTCTGTATTTTTTCCAGCATATCTGCGGTTTCGCTGTAGCCTTCAGCTTCCCATCCATTAGCAATATATTGCTCTATTTTATCCGGATCAATAAGCCCCGCCGCAGCTTCGGCAGTGCTCATGGCGTTTTCCGTCCTGTCCTGCTTAGCATTGCCGTAATACAGACTTATGCCTATCCAGCCCATTACAACAGTCAAAGTAAGCGTGGCGGCAAGAAGTGTCATCAATATTCTTTTTTTTATGGAAAAACGGATATTTTTATTTAATAAATTGAGATTATTAACTTCGTCCAAAGAAAGCGGTTTTTGTCTCCAGGTGCTGTTTTTAATCCTTGTTTTTACATTTTCCGGAACATAGTGCAAAACAAACTGCATAATTCCCAAAAATATCAGATATTCGATAATGTTGATAAAAATATTAATCACAAGGAAAAAAAGTATATTCAAAACGCCGGACGAAAATCCAGCATAGTTAAGAAGCGCCGTAATCTGCTCACTTTGAGGTTCCCCGAAAAGCATCCACTGAAATACTCCGCCAAGACCGCCGCCTATAAGAGCATTAATCATAACAAAAAGAAAAATGTTTTTCACGTTGCGAAAACTTTTTTCTCTGACAAACCATGAAGAAAAAATGGCGACAAGCGCATTTATCAGGCTGAAATATATCGCGTGGGAGTTAAATAAAGAACATATTATATTGGTAAATATGGCTGCCATAACGGCGGGAAAAAGACCGCCTAAAGCGGCTGCGGTAACAGTGCCCAAAGTATCCAGAAACACAGGAAGTCCCAGTCCGCAGGCAGCAAAAGAAAGTCCTACATTGACTCCTATACAAATCATCGTCGACAAAGCCCTCAGCATGCTGTCACTGCGCGAGTTGTGCTCATACTTTATCATTAACTCTTCCTCCCAAAATCCCTCGACTGCGGGATTATATTTTACACAATTACAAGGCTGAGACATTTTAAATCCCATGCCAAATCCATTATCTCACCGGTGCTCTCATCCAGCACGACTGGACGCAGAGGATATTTGTCGTTTTGCCTCATTACTCTGCAGCATCTGCCGTCGCTTAGTGTAACCGTACTTCCGTTCGGAAATGCAACAAGCGAGCTTAAGAAGGCCGCTATGGCCCAGTTATCGAATTTGTTTATCATGGCCATAACTATCTCCAAAGATTCCGAGGTGGACTTCGCCTCCTTATACGGTCTTTTCGTCATAAGCGCATCATAGACATCCACCACACTGAGTATTTTTGCTATATCGCTTATTTTTCCGCTCTTTAACTTAAACGGATAGCCTGAGCCGTCAATATTTTCATGGTGCTGCAGAACGCCCATCTTAACTTCTTCTTTAATGCTTTTTTCGTTTTTCAGTCTTTCATAGCCTCTGACGGTATGAAGCTGAATTACCTTAAATTCGTCATCAGTCAGCTTTCCGGGCTTGTTTAATATTTCATTTGGGATATCCACCTTTCCCAAGTCATGTAAAAGTCCCGCCATTCCGACATCTTCAACGATGTATTTGGGTTTACCCATTTTTTTCGCAACAAGCATCGCCATTGTTGCCACATCAACACTGTGTTTGAAAGTGTATTCATCACTTACCTTAAGCGCATTTAAGCTGATTTCGGTGGTATTTGATTTCATTACCGTATCGCAAAGGATTCTGCCTATATCGGTTGCTTCCGTTACCACCTCATTTGTCGGAGTGTCCTTGCTGTATATAAATTCCACTCCGGTAAGTACTCTTCTTTTGATATCTTCTTCGAGTTTAAAGGTTCTGTCTTCTTCTTCAGATGCAATGTCCGGGACAGCCCTTTCTTCCTCCACTTCAACCACGACAGCCACCTTGCCGTCGTATTTCTGCAGAAGTCTGTATATGCTTTTGTCTACCACCATGTTTCCGTGGCAAAGCAGCGTGCCGTCAACGGTACAGATATCATCGCAAATTATACTGTTAATAGGAATACTCTTAGGTTCTACAAATACTTTTTTCTTCATAAAATATGCTCAAATCTATTTTAATACAACATTGTCAAAATCCGCATTTTTCACTATGCAGATAAAAATTTTCCCCGTATTTACCTTAATTTCTTCCCCTGAACTGTTATAGTATTTTACCGGCTCAAAAATACTGTCTCTTTTCCATGTAATCTTCTCATAAGAGCCGTTTGTTATATAATACCCGTCTCCTCCTGCACAGGTCTCTATCTCAAGCCTGCCCTTATCGTCAAGCGTGGTAGTTTTCGCGCTTTGGATAATGATGTTTTTAAACGAAAGCTGCTCTCCCGTCTCCCCGTCAATATGAGCATCCCCATACTGATATCTGAGATAATTGCCGCTTGCACTGTCATATTCAAAATAAGGCTTATTAACCGGATAGCCCGCAGATACATACTCTGCGCTGCCATCCTGTGGCGTTACATCTTCGTCTGCAAAGCTGAAATATTTTACCTCATCCGGATTTTCATAATCGGTATCGTAATTTTTGCTGCTTATACCGCTAAGCACGCTCTCTCCGCTGACAAAGGCATTGTTCGGTGATTTTCTAGATGTGTCCCTTGTAAAAACAATACTGCTTATGCTGCCGTTTAACCCATCAAGGTTGTCTATCTTTCCCGAATTTAAAAAGTTCACTGCATACTTTGCTTCACCGTAATGTACATATATCGCATCAAATCCCGTTGCCAGATATGCAAAATACAACCTGCAGCTCCTGACCGGCCCGATTTTTTCCAGGGATTTATAATCCGTGTAGTCGAAAATGCACATAAGCCTTGTATAATATCCCTCTACCGGAATCTCATAAATTACTCCGGCGTGGGATATACCTATTTGAGGAACAGCACCATAGTTGTCATTGGGTACCATTATTGCCATCGGTCTTTTTGTAAGGGTTTCCTCTTCACATTCGAGATTGGTAAGAAGACTGGCAAACTCAGGATCCTCTACCGCTACCACATCCATAGGATCCTCTTTTATAACAGCCTCCGGCTCTTCTGTTGTAACAGTCTCCTCAGCCTCCTCGGTTTGCCCGCATCCAATAGCGATAGCCGTAAAAACCGTCACTAGAATATAAAATGCAATTTTCTTTAATCTGTTTTTCTTCATACTGCTTTATTATAGCATAAATCGTAATATAATGTACTCATATCTTGACATTTGTTACAATTTATAACCGCCCGTTTACTTTTGGCCGAAATTTCGGTAATATAATGAATAGCCAAAAGAAAGGACTGTTTTTATGATAGATATTATTAAAGCCATCATCTTCGGTATCGTTGAAGGCATAACCGAATGGCTTCCGGTATCAAGCACCGGACATATGATACTTTTAAATGAAATACTGCCGCTAAATATGTCGCAGGAATTTTATGATATGTTCCTTGTAGTTATTCAGCTCGGCGCCATTTTAGCTGTAGTAATCTCTTTTTGGAACAGCCTCTGGCCGTTTTCCTTCAAAAAGGGAGAAAGTTTTTTCAAAAAAGACATATGGCAGATGTGGTTCAAAATCGTAGTAAGCTGCATTCCCGCCGTAATAGTTGAGTTTACCATAGGTGATAAAATCGAAGAACTCTTTTACAACTATAAAACAGTCGCAATAATGCTGATACTTTTCGGTATATTTTTCATAATAGCCGAATTAAGAAATGAAAACAGAAAACCAAGGATTAATTCAATTGCCGAAATCACCTATGCTACCGCTTTTGTAATTGGATGTTTCCAGCTTATAGCTGCTGTTTTCCCCGGCACTTCCCGTTCCGGCGCCACAATTTTGGGTGCCCTTATTATAGGAGTATCCAGAACCGTTGCCGCAGAGTACACCTTCTTTCTGGCTGTACCTGTTATGTTCGGTGCAAGCCTTATAAAAGTACTTGATTACGGGCTAAACTTTTCAGTTAAAGAAGCCTCTGTCCTTTCCGCAGGCATGATTACAGCTTTTATAGTGTCAATAATAATAATTAAATTCCTTATGGGATATATCAAAAAACATGACTTTAAAATATTCGGATACTACCGCATCGTCCTTGGCGCCGCTGTGCTTTTATACTTCGGGCTTTGGATATAACTCAAATCGTAAATATAAAAGAGATTGGCTAAAAGCCAATCTCTTTTATATTTCTCTGTTTATAAGTCTTTGTTTGGGGTGACTATATTATATATTTACCGCTGCATAATAAGCTTCTTTTACGGCCCATTCTATTGTTCTGGCTCTCACGCAGTCTCCGATAACGGATATTTCCGCATCAGCTGCAAAGAATTCATCAGCTGTTTTGCTGTCAGGTCTCATTCCTACTGCAAAAACCACACTGTCTGCATTTATGGTTTCGCTGTGATTATCCTTTTCAAATGTAACTGAGGACGCCGTCACAGCCGTACATTTAGCTCCGGTAATTGATATAAATCTGTCTTTAACCTTTTCTATCTCTGTCAAAAGCTCATTTCTGCCGGTTGTTGAAGCATCAGGAGCAAGGGCAGGCTGCATCTCCACGATAGTTACCTTTTTGCCTTTTTCAACAAAATGAAGACCTATCTCTATACCGACCTGGCCGCCACCGATAATAATAACATTTTCGCCAAGTTCATCTTCTTTACCGAGCACATCTACCGCAAGAGGTACGCTGTCTGCTCCCGGCACCGGAAGTGCAAAGGCGTGGGCTCCTACAGCCACTATAACATTATCATACCCTTTGACCGACGAAACATCTGCCTTGGTGTTCAATCTGACCTCTATATTATGTTTTTCCACCTGTTTTATCAGGAACTCCATATAATCCTTAACCGGATATTTAAATGAAAAATATCCTGCTTTGTGAAGGGTTCCGCCAAGTTTATCCGAACTTTCAAATAAAGTTACCTTATGGCCTCTTTCGGCTGCAGTAAGTGCCGCATACATACCTGCCGGACCACCGCCTATTACAGCAACCTTCTTTTCGTTCTCCGGAGGACATACCATCTTATCAATTGTTGCACTAAGGCCTGCCTTTGGATTAACCGAGCACTGGAAATGATGTCCGTAAACCGTTGAATCATGACATCTCATACATTTAATACACGGAGTCACATCCTCGCTCCTGCCCTCTTTTCCTTTAATAATAAGCTCGGGATCGGCTATAAGGCTCCTTGCCATTGTAACCATATCTGCCTTGCCGCTTGAAATAATATCCTCTATTGATTCAAGCGTATCAATTGCTCCAAGTGTTACAATCGGCACATGGAATCTGCCTGATTTTTTGAACGCCTCAGCGACCTCTACATTCGGCATCTTAGGTCTGAATCCACATGGATGCACCCAGGTCATCCACTTCGGATTGTGCATACCTGCGGATACCTGAAGCACATCAAGGTGATCCTGGATCAGTTCTCCTATCCTCATACCTTCTTCTAAATCTATACCGCCCTCTTCAAACTCTGTTCCGGAGATTCTGACTTCGATAAGCATCTTATTGCCTATACGCTCTCTAATTGCATCAAGAATCTCTATAAGGTAGCGACATCTGTTCTCCGTAGAACCGCCGTATTCATCTGTCCTCTTGTTTGTAAGAGGCGACAGGAACTGTGCCAGCGGCACGGAATGACCCGAATGAATAAGGATGGCGTCAAATCCGCATTCATAAAGAGCCTGTGCAGCATCAACCCAATCATTTTTAAACTCTTCCATCGCCTGATGATTAATCTCATGTCCGCCCGGACCTCCCATTATAGAACATCCGTCGGATACAGTATATCCTTCCGGGAATATACCTATAAGCTCCATTGAAATCTTTGCGCCGTAAAAATGCACTCTTTCAACCAGCTCCATAAGCTTGTTTCTGTGGTTGGGAGCATTAACATCCCAGGCTGTCATCGCACCGTCATCTCTGACATCTTTGCCGACCTTAAGACCTGCGACCGTTACCATGCCGACTCCCGCCTTTGCTCTTTCTTCAAAGAAACTTATAGCATCCTCTGTCGGATAAAGTTCTCCGTTTGACATAGAATGCATTGTTGACGGAGCCGAAACAATCTTGTTTTTAAGTACCACATTACCGATTCTTATTGGCGATAATGTATTTGGAAATCTGTTCATTTTAAACCCTCCGTTAAAGACTCGGATCAATAAGTACCTTGATCTGGCCTTTTCTGTCTGAAGCAAACACCTTCTCTACACATTCATCAAGAGAAACAACACCTGTAACCATATTGGGGAATACAAGTTTTCCGGAATTTACCATATCAAGATAAATCTTAACATCTTCTTCCGTATAAGTAAATGAGAACTGGAAGTTTGGCTCAGACGGGGAGAATCTTCCCGGCACAAGATTTGCCATAGGCTCCTGAATCGTACCGACGATACAGACCTGTCCGCCCGGTTTTACACATTCATATACACAGTTATACATAGACTTCATATTTCCGGCGCATTCAAATACCACATCAGCGCCCACTTCTTTGCCAAGTATTTTCTTTATCTCAGCCCCTAAATCTTCGCACTCTTTTGAGTTGATAAAATAGTCCGCTCCATATGACTTGATCAGAGCCTCCTTTGATGAGGTTGTGCCAAGGGCAATTACCTTGTTTGCTCCTGCTGCTTTTAATATCTGAATTGCAGAAAGACCTATAGGACCTGTACCTGATACTACCACATCATCTCCAAACTTAAAATTAGAGATTCTGACTCCGTGAAGAGCTACACAAATTACATCAAAAAGTACAGCGTCCTTAAAATCAACATCATCCGGAACCGGTACAATCATTGTATGTTCCACATCATGAATAAGGAGGTACGGTGCGTATCCTCCGTCATACTGTCCGAGACCTGCCGTCCTCGGGAAACCGTTTATGCATATATTGGTTCTTCCCACCTTACATGCCGGACAGTCCTCCCTGCAGTGTGAAGGCGGCCCGCAAAGTACCCTGTCACCTACTTTGAACTTTGTAACTCCTTCTCCGACCTTTTCTACAATACCCGAATTCTCATGTCCGAGTACAAGAGGATTTTTTGCAAACGGCGGCAGCATTCCGCTCTTATAAAACTCCACATCTGTACCGCAAATTCCGACATATGCTATTTTGACAAGCATCTGTCCCGGACCTACCTCCGGTACCGGTACATCCTCAATCCTCAAATCTTCCTTACCGTAAAATACTCCTGCTTTCATATAAAAACCCTTTCTTTTAAATTAAACAAATATATTATGATATAATAATATATAAAATTTCATTCAAAGTAAAATAACTATAAAATATTCATTTATTCCAAATCAGAATAAATAATTGCCTAAAGTGCCTTCAAATGATATGATATTTATTATCAAATGGTTTTGGGGGTCTTTATGGACAAATACAATTTCAGAAGTATCGGATATTTTTTAAAACTGGCCGATACCTTAAATTTCACACAGGCAGCCAACGAATTATACATAACTCAGCCGGCCCTTTCCAAATGCATCAAACAGCTTGAAGAGGAAATAGGTGTATCCCTTTTAAACAGGAGCACCAAGAAGGTCGAACTTACCGAAGGCGGTAAGCTTCTTTATGATGAATGGAAAATATGGCACGACCGCTCGGAAGAGCTCCTTCATGAAGCTCGCATGCTAAACGGTAAAGGTGCCGCAAGAATAAAGATTGGTATTGTCGAATTCGGTGGCGTGGTAAACAAGGTTATGCCTGTGATAGAGGATTATGACGATGCTCATCCGGAATTTGAAGTGGACTTTGAAATCCTCGGATTTTCAGAACTTTCGCGTAAATTAAAAAACGGCGAGCTGGATTTTATTATTACCCTAAATACCGAAATAGATGCATCCTCCCTTTCTGTACATGTCCGTCCTCTTATGGGATTGCAGCTTTATATCATTGTTCCCAAAAAAAATCATTTTTACTCCTATGATAATCTCGAATTTAAAGATTTAAAAGATGAGACATTTTGTGTCTTTACCGACAACTATTCCGATGAAGCAAGAAGCTCTATTATAATGCACTGCAAGTCCGAAGGTTTCGTCCCCAAAGACATAAAGTATTTTTCCAATATGAAGAGTATGGAAATGACAATAGCCCACAGTGATTATATCACCATAGGCTATGACACATTCTTTGATTCAAACGCCCGTCTGAAGCTTTTCCCGATTGAAGATGCCATAGGCGGTCATGAGCTCGTCTTCGCATGGAAGGGAGATTTGAAAAAGAATACCACCGAGCTTTTCAACTATCTCCAAAAAGTATTTGAAAACCAGAAAGCTTAGGCTGTAAAATTAAACTTTCCGCCCTCAAACGGTCTAATCTCTTCTGTAATATTGTTCCAGTCAAATCCGCGGATTTTCTCAGCAAGTTCTTCTGCGGATGAGGCTTCAACATACCCTCTCTTTATCTTTTCTTCGTGGGCTTCTTCAAGTCTTTTTTCTCTGTTTTTTTGAACCTGCCTCTTTTCCTCGGTTGACTTTTTTTCTTTCTTATCTTCTGCCGCTTTTTCTATCCTCTCTTTTTGTGCTTCAGATGATTTTTCCAGCTGGGCAAAATAGGAAATCGTGCCATCCGCTTTAATGGATACCCCTATCGTTTTTATCTGACCGGCTATATCCTCGCCTTCTTCGTTTGATGATGCAAGCATTTCTTCAATACTGCCAAATTCATTGGTTGCCTCATCTATCATGTTCATATATTTTTCTTTAACGCTATCATCTTCTGCCATCTGCTCTAAAAGCTCGGGTTCTATTAATACACTGTACTCTTTGGTGCCCCTCGAGAGATACTCCTGAGCCTCCTCATCGGAAGAATAGTTGCCCACCATAATATCCATATTTGGATATTTGGCCCTAAGTTCTTTTAAAAGCTCCTTCGCTTTGTCACTCAGCCCTTGTGCTGCCGAAGTCTTTTCGGCGTTCTTCGTCTTTTCCATGGCAAATCCGCCCTGAGACTTTTTGGCTTCGCTTTTCTTCACATTGCTTTCATAATCTGCACGGTATTTCCCGTACTCACCTATGGTATTCATCATAACCTTTGCCCTCCTTTGGCATACTTGAAATCCTTTTCAACAGTTACAGATAATCCTTATTCGA